>JACONC010000001.1:0-19900 GCA_014323925.1 Chromatiales bacterium
AACTATCACGGTAAATACTGTGCCAGTAGATAGTGGCAAGGTGAGTAATGCCATTGACTTAGCTGAAGGCGAAGTCACCACGATTACGGTGGTAGTGACCGCCCAAGACAACACGATAAGCACTTACACGATAGCAGTGACCCGTGCTGCAGATGCGAGCTTAAGCGCATTGGCGGTGTCGGCAGGCACACTAATGCCGGCTTTTGATAGTGATAGAACGACACAGGAATATACAGTATCGGTTGCTAATAACATTAGGGAACTAACTGTGACACCGACAGCGGCTAATGAGAATGCAACTATCATGGTACAGGGTAATGCAGTAGATAGTGGCAGTCCAAGTGATCCCATTGAATTAGTTGCAGGTGAAGTAACCACGATTACAGTGGTAGTGACTGCCCAAGATCGCAGCGAAAATACTTACACGATAGCAGTGAGCCGTACTGATAGTATCCGTGTCCGGATTAAGGTTTTCTTGGAGGGACCGTTGCGCTAAGCTCCCAAGACAGGTCAATGAATGACTAAGGTTGCCCGTAGAAGCAAACTGGGGCTTCTGGGATAATCGCACGCAATTCACTAGCAAAGTTCCAGAAAAGCCATGCCCTATGATAATGGACTAAATATACTTAGAGGAAAAGTCAACATAATCTAATTTCCGTGCGTTGTAGCATTTTCTCCTTATTGTTTAATTGAAAATGCTTTAATGTCCTCAAAAGCAGCATTTCTGCTTTGCGCTTACACAACATCGTACACCCCCTAGACAGAGGCAGGTTGTGCTTATATAATTACTTTTCTATGCGTAATTTATCAAAACCTTTATCCCCTCATTTGCAGATTTATAGACTTCCTATCACTGCGATATTGTCTATTTTGCATCGTATGACTGGTATTGTTTTGTCTTTGGGTATAGTGCTTTTAGTCGTAGTCTTGGCAACCGCAGCGTGGCAGGTGGAAGCCTATAGATTTTTGCAAGCTATATTGTCACATTGGATAGGGCAACTGTTTCTGATTGCCTGGACAGCATCTTTGTATCTGCATTTATGCAACGGTATACGGCATCTCTTTTGGGATGCCGGTTTGGGTTTCGATTTGAAAACTACTGGCCAGACTGCTTATTTAACGATAGCCAGCACGGTGGTTTTAACAGTAGCGACCTGGTTGGCGGTGTATTTCCTCTAGGAGTATCGATGCATTTAAGAACACCGTTATCACGAGCTAAGGGGCTAGGGTCAGCTAAAGAAGGCATAGGACACTGGTGGATGCAGCGTGTTAGTTCATTATTTTTGATACCGCTTATCGTCTGGGGTGCATTAATGATAGCGAGCTTGGGAGATTACAGTCATCGAAATTTTACGAACTGGTTATCCGAGCCGGTCAATGCAATTTTGATGATGCTACTGCTTGTCACTGGATGTTACCATGCCGCTCTAGGTTTACAAGTAGTCGTTGAGGATTATGTGCATAAAGTTTCGCTAAAGCTCATGAGCATTATCATGATATATTTTTCTTTGTTTATTTTGACTGTGGTCGGAGTGTTTGCAGTCGTTGAAATAGCTTTTTGATATGTCGAACGCATACCCGATAGAAGAGCATACGTACGAAGTGATAATCGTTGGTGCCGGTGGTTCCGGTTTGCGAGCGACTTTTGGTATTGCTGAGCAAGGTTTTAAGACAGCTTGCTTGACCAAAGTGTTTCCGACGCGTAGCCATACAGTAGCTGCTCAAGGTGGCATTAGTGCGGCACTCGCTAATATGGGCGAGGACGACTGGCGCTGGCATATGTACGATACGATTAAAGGTTCTGACTGGTTGGGAGATCAAGACGCAATTGAGTATATGTGCAAAGAGGCTGCCGACTCAATTATTGAACTGGAGCATTACGGTGTACCGTTTTCTAGAACCGAAGATGGGCGTATTTATCAAAGACCTTTCGGTGGTATGACTACTCACTTCGGAAAGGGTGTTGCCCAGCGTACTTGCGCTGCCGCAGATCGTACCGGTCATGCAATTTTGCATACTTTATATCAGCAATCGCTCAAACACGATGCCGAATTTTTTATTGAATATTTTGTGATTGATTTGTTGATGAGCGATGACGATGCTTGCAATGGTGTAATTGCTTGGGATTTAGCAACTGGTAAATTGCATGTATTTCATGCACATATAGTAGTGCTGGCAACTGGTGGTTATGGTCGTGTATATTTTTCATGTACCTCGGCACACACCTGCACTGGCGACGGTGGCGGGATGGTGTTGCGTGGTGGGTTGCCGTTGCAAGATATGGAGTTTGTACAATTCCACCCGACCGGCATATACGGTGCCGGATGCTTGATTACTGAAGGGGTGCGCGGTGAAGGTGGTTATCTGACTAATGCAAGCGGCGAACGTTTCATGGAACGTTATGCCCCGAATGCTAAAGACTTGGCGTCGCGCGATGTTGTTAGTCGTTCTATGTCTATGGAAATTAAAGAAGGGCGTGGTGTCGGTGCCGAGCGCGATCACATACACCTGCATCTGGAGCACTTAGGTTCGGAGGTGATACAAGAACGGCTGCCTGGGATTGCCGAATCGGCGCGTATTTTCGCCGATGTTGATGTCACTCGGGAACCTATACCAGTCTTGCCTACAGTGCATTACAATATGGGTGGTATTCCGGCAAATTATCTAGGAGAAGTGTTGAATTTAAAAGATGGGAATCCGGACTATGTGGTGCCAGGACTGATGGCTATAGGTGAAGCAGCGTGCGTATCAGTGCACGGTGCTAATCGTCTGGGGTCTAATTCTTTGCTTGATTTGATAGTATTCGGACGCTCGGCAGCACGGCACGCTGCGAAATTATTGGCTGCCAAGCGTGGATCTTCGCTACCACGAGCTTCTAAGCAAGCTGTTGATAAAGTATTGCAGCGATTTGATGATTTGCGGCATGCTAACGGTGATTATACGACTGCATCACTGCGATTAGAGATGCAAAAGACCATGCAAAAATATGCCGCAGTATTTAGAGCGGGGGACAGTTTGCAAGAAGGCTTAGATAAAATAAAAGAACTCTATAGTCGACTTGATTCGTTACGGGTAAGCGACCGTTCAATGATATGGAACACTGATTTGGTAGAAACATTGGAATTGACTAATTTATTACCGCAAGCACTATGCACGATTGCCTCGGCGTTGAATCGGGAAGAAAGTCGTGGTGCTCATGCGCGCGATGATTTCCCTGACCGCGACGATAAAAATTGGTGTAAGCATACGCTAATCTACTGTCATCGCCACGATACTGGTATTGATTATAGGCCGGTGCATAGCCAGCCAATGACCGATGAAGTGGCAGCGGTGCCACCGCAGGAACGCATTTATTAAAGACAGGCGGACAATGTATATTAAACAATATTGGAGAAAAGATGGCCGAGTTTAGATTGCCGACGAATTCTATAGTCAAAAAGGGTGCGCATTATCCGGTTGCGGATAAGACCAAAGCTACACACCATTTTACCATCTATCGCTACGATCCTGATACCGACGAAAATCCGCGCACTGATAGCTACGATGTTGATGCTGAGCAGTGCCCAATGGTGCTCGATGTGTTAATCAAAATTAAAAATGAAATAGATCCTACATTAACATTCCGACGCTCGTGCCGTGAAGGCATCTGCGGTTCGTGTTCAATGAATATAGACGGGCGAAACACATTAGCTTGCATCAAACCTTTAACTGATCTCAAAGAGGACATCAAAATATATCCGTTGCCACATATGTCGGTTATTAAAGACTTGGTCGTTGATATGAATAATTTTTATGCACAGTATGCGTCTATAAAGCCATGGCTACGAACCCAAACCCCTACACCTAGTAAGGAACATCTGCAATCAGTAGAGGATAGAGAAAAGCTAAAGGGTATGGAGGAGTGTATACTATGCGCTTGTTGCTCGACAAGTTGTCCCAGCTATTGGTGGAATTCAGATCGTTATTTAGGTCCGGCAATTTTATTACAAGCGTACCGCTGGATTGCCGATAGTAGAGATGAGGCAACCGGCGACCGCTTAGACGAGTTGGAAGATCCCTTTAAACTATTCCGTTGTCATACTATTATGAACTGCGCTGATGCTTGCCCTAAAGGTCTCAATCCGGCGAAGGCTATAGCCGAGATTAAAAAACTACTACTTGCGCGTCGTTATTGATAAATAGTTTTTAGCAACCTAGGTCGTGCGTCTTCTTGGTACGCACGATTATTATCTCTGTTGTATGGGAGTATAGTCTCTAAGCGTGTGTCCGGTGTAAAGCTGTCGCGGCCTGCCGATGCGATAATGCGGATCGCACAACATTTCGTTCCAAT
Source organism: Chromatiales bacterium (assembly GCA_014323925.1). NCBI lineage: Bacteria > Pseudomonadati > Pseudomonadota > Gammaproteobacteria > Chromatiales > Chromatiales bacterium. The sequence continues at coordinate 4,331 of JACONC010000001.1, forward strand.
GGCTAACCCAGCCGATGGTGCGTGCGAGGGCAAAGATCACGGTATACATATCTCGCGGTAGTCCCATAGCATTAAATATAATACCGGAATAGAAGTCAACATTTGGATAGAGTTTACGAGAGATGAAATAATCGTCTTTCAAGGCAATGCTTTCTAGTTCTTTGGCGGCATCAAGTAGCGGTTTGTTGGCATTACCGCTATCAAGTTCGGATAGCAGTTCATAACAAGTAGCGCGGATGATTTTTGCGCGCGGGTCATAATTTTTGTAGATTCGGTGGCCGAAACCCATCAATCTGAAATGGCTATTTTTGTCTTTAGCTCTATCTATATACGATTGTAGCGGTTGCCCTGAGGCAACAATTTCTTCAAGCATATCTATAACTGCTTCGTTGGCACCGCCGTGCGCCGGCCCCCATAAGGAGGCAATGCCGGCCACCAATGCTGCATAAGGGCTGGTTTCCGTGCTACCACTCAAGCGCACTGTAGAAGTAGATGCGTTTTGCTCGTGGTCGGCGTGGAGCAACAATATCAGATCCATTGCTTTTGCATACTTTTGCGATAGTGGTGAGGAGGGTTCAAAATCATCAAAAGCCATATCGAGGAATCTTTCGGTATAGGGCAAGTTACAATTAGGTTCTTTGAATGTTTTATTTTTTTTGTAACAAAGTATGTATGCAGAAATTGCTGCTACTTTGGCAATCAGCTGGTGTGTTGCTCGTTCTCTGTATGAGTCATCGTGTATGGCCAACTCATCGTGATACTTGGCCGCGAGTTGGCAAAGCGCTGCCATCAGCATTGCCATCGGATGCCAGTGTCTATCAAAACTGCTGAACAGGGTGGTTATTTTTTCTCTATGCAACTGAGCATGCTCGCTTATCTTGGCATTGAATTGTTCCAACTGATGGGTGGTTGGCAAGTCGCCGTGCAGGAGCAAATAGGAAACCTCCGGATAATTACTGTGCTCGGCTAATTGATCTATAGGGTAGCCGCGGTAGTTAAGTAGCCCGGCATCACCATCTATGTAGGTGATTTTACTCTCACAACTTGCCGTTGAAACAAAACCGGGATCAAAGGTAAAGTAACCCGACTGCTGGTAAATCAAGCGGATATCTATAGAATCCGCACCAATAGTAGATTCCATAACAGGCAGTTCTATTTCTTCATTCTTTTGAGGGTCGCTTAAGTTAACTTTTCTTTCCGTCATTACATTGTATAAGGCTATGAAACTGAAACTCTTAGTTTAGGTATTGTCCTTGAATTAAACGACTATTATACATGAATAACAGTCGCCCGCCTTAGTATAAATCTGTTTTACTAAACGGTAGCGGTGGCAATCGGTGAAACTATAGTATCCCTTCTCTTTATATATTTATTTTTCTATTGAAGTCCCTAGTCCTGATTAGGTGTAACAATTAAGGCGTGCGCATAGTATAATGTATGATTGTGCTTCTAGCAGTATTAACCCTTTTAGTTGGAGAAAATTAATGGATGTAATGGATAGAATTAAGCAACAGGTTGAGGACAACCCGGTTATTATTTATATGAAAGGCACACCGCAGATGCCACAATGTGGTTTTTCAAGTCGGGCGGCAGCAGTTCTGCAACAATGTGGCTGTGAGTTTGCTTATGTAAATGTATTATTAGATGCTCAGGTTTTTCAGAATTTACCTCGTTATGCAAATTGGCCGACTTTTCCTCAAATCTATATTAACGGTGAGTTAATCGGTGGTTGTGACATCGTAGTTGAATTATTTAACAAAGGTGAGTTGCAGACAATGGTTGCCGATGCCGCTTCTTCTTCATAATGAAAGGGAATTGTATACTTAAGTACAAAAATTACTCTTGACACCTTATAGACCAAGTGACCTCTCTCATCTACAAATAATAGGATCATAAATGAATATTGAAAAAATACCGGCAACCGACTCAACATCTGACATACTCAATGTAGTCATCGAGATACCAGCGCATGCCGATCCTATCAAGTACGAGCTGGATAAAAAAAGTAGTTCAGTATGGGTTGATAGATTTATGAATGTTCCAATGTATTACCCAGCGAATTACGGTTTTGTCCCTCAAACACTATCAGAGGATGGTGATCCTTTGGATGTTTTAGTGATTACGCCGGTGCCTTTGTTAATAGGCTGTGTAATACCAAGCCGTCCTCTGGGTGCACTTGATATGAGTGATGAGTCCGGGCGTGATGTTAAATTGCTAGCGGTACCTAAAAGAGGTATGAATAGCGGTTATGATCAGGTTGATAGTGTAGATCAATTAGAGAAAAATCTTATTGATCAAATTGTACATTTTTTCGAGCATTATAAGAAACTTGAAAAAAATAAATGGGTAAAAGTAGAAGGTTGGCTTTCGTCCGATCAAATGAAGCAAGAGATAGAAAAAAGTATCAAACGATATAAACCTTAGTTTTGTAGATAGTGGATGAACGTATCTTCAAACGGCTTTTTAAGGCTAGAATATTAATTTCTGTTGCTATTATTCTAGTTCTGCTATCGCTATTGGTATTTAACCTATACTGGTTGCAAATTGTCAAGCATAGAAACTATCAAACCACATCGGAAGGCAATCGCTTTGATTTCAGCATAATTAGTCCACCGCGTGGACTTATATACGATAGACAAGGACGAGTTTTAGCGAGCAACCGAACCAGCTATAGTCTGGCGATATCGCCTTCTGCACTTAGTGATGTTAATGTTGTATTGGCAAAGTTACAGAGTTTACTAAACTTAGACACTAAGGAGTTATCGCATTTAAAAGAAAAAATTAAAGAAAACCTCACTTCTCAAAGACTGGTTTATCATCTTAATCTGAGCGAGGCGGAGGTCGCACTTTTGGCACCAGAGCTTTATAGTATGCCGGGTATAGAGGTCGTCGGTCGTTTGGTTCGTCATTATCCTGAGGGTGATTTATACTCGCACGCTATAGGTTATGTAGGTGCCATCGCCGCGAAAGAACTAAAAGAATTTAAAAAAGAGGACTATACGCTACATGACTATATAGGTAAAACCGGCATAGAGAAATACTACGAGTCTACATTACGCGGAAAGCCAGGGGTACGCAGATTAGAGGTTAATGCGCATCGCAAGATTCTTGTCAGCACCGACATACAGCCGGCTAAAGCAGGTAACGATATTATGTTGACACTAGATACTGATTTACAAAAATCGGCTGATCAGGCAATGGCTGAACATCAGGGGGCAGTGGTTGCGCTAGATCCGCGTAGCGGCGGCATACTGGCGATGGTTAGTAAGCCGACTTTTGACCCTAATTTGTTTAGCTATAACTTCTTGGCAGAAAAATACCGCCGACTCAATGCCGATGATGCGCTCAGCCCATTTTTTAATCGCGCAGTTAGCGGTCAGTATGCGCCCGGTTCAACGCTCAAACCAGTCGTCGCATTAGCTGCCTTAAAAGCCGGCACCGTGAGCCATTCCTACATGATGTACGCTGGACCCTATTATCAAATTCCCGGCTTCAAACGACGCTATAGAGATTGGCTCAGTGCTGGTCATGGCAAGGTCAATCTAGCTTCATCTATAACGCAATCGTGTGATGTATTCTTTTACGATATTGCTCATCGTATTGGAGTGACCCAGTTGTCAGCATTCTTATCAGAGTTTGGCTTGGGGAACCTAACTAGAATAGATACAACTCCTGAAGCTTCCGGTTTGGTGCCGACTCCGCGATGGAAAAAAGCTAAACACAACGAGGCCTGGTTTCCAGCAGAGACAATCATGATGGGCATAGGGCAAGGTTATTTGCTAACAACACCTCTACAACTAGCGGTAATGACTGCAACCCTTGCAAACCGTGGCAAAAGAATAACACCTTATCTGGTACAAGCACGCCGAGTGGCAGAACACGATGGCTGGCAACACAAAACTCCTGCAGTTCCTGTACGGGTGACCGATAATCCCAGGAGTGATTGGGATTATATTATTAATGCGATGATAGATGTGGTACATCGCCCTAATGGTACTGCTCACCGCATAGGGCAGGATATAGAATATGCGGTCGCTGGTAAAACCGGCACTGTACAAAACCGGCGCATTTACGATCGAGAACAAGAGAAGGAAATGGAATTTGAAAGAAAACTACGCGATCACGCCATGTTCATCGGATTTGCACCACCGTCGACACCGGAGATAGCAATTGCAGTAGTCGTTGAACATAGTGGTAGCGGTTCGAAATACGCAGCTCCTGTTGCACGCAAGGTTCTGGATACTTATTTTGGGAAAACCAAGATAGCAGCGTTAGAGTATTAAATAGATGATATTTACCGATGCAAATCGGAATATTTTTCCTCCTGTTGCTGTACAGAATTTAGCGAAGGGTACATTCTTAAGAATTGATTACCCATTGTTGCTTTTACTAATCGTAATATCGTCCATTGGGCTGATAGTAATGTTCAGCGCAGCTGGGCAGAATATGGAACTGGTATGGAGGCAAGGATGGCGTTTAATGGTGGGCTTTTTATTTTTTATAGTTTTTGCATCAGTGCCTCTAGAGGCCTATCGCCGATGGGCATGGTTATTGTATACGGTCGGTCTAATTCTGTTAGTCTTTGTGTTGGTTATAGGAGAAGCTAGCAAAGGAGCGCAACGATGGCTTAATGTGTGGTTGCTGACATTTCAACCATCGGAGATACTTAAGTTTGCTGTACCATTATTTCTGTGCAAGATATTCGCTAGCGACGGAAACTATCCATCGTCTTTGAAGACTGTGCTGATAGCATTGTTAGTAGTTTTGCTACCTGTTGCCTTGGTTATAAAACAACCAGATCTTGGCACTGCTGTGTTGATTTTCATTTCTGCTGCCTGGGTAATATTTTTGACTGGCATTTCTTGGCGATTGATTCTATTATTTATCGCTTTGATGGTTGCAGCAGCAGTGCCTATATGGCATTATTGGCTACATTTTTATCAGCAGAAACGAATTGAAGTGTTCTTAGATCCGCAAAGTAATCTTACCGGAGAGGGTTATCATATATATCAATCCAAAGTTGCTATAGGTTCGGGTGGTTTATGGGGCAAAGGTTGGTTTAACGGTACGCAGGCGCAACTTGGCTTTGTTCCCGAACATTCAACCGATTTCATATTTGCGGTATTTGCCGAAGAATTCGGCTTTGTGGGTTGTTGTTTATTGATACTGTTATATATTGCTGTAGTCGTTAGAGGCATTATAATCACGCTCAATGCTAAAGATTATTTCGGTCATCTGTTAGCGGGAAGCTTGACATTTTCTTTTGCTTGCTACTTTTTTATTAATATCGCGATGGTGAGTGGGTTGCTGCCAGTTGTCGGAGTGCCTCTACCTTTAATGAGCTACGGAGGGAGTTCAATAGTTGTAGTGCTAGCATCTTTCGGTATACTAGTATCAGTATTTAGACATCGCCCGATGTTGAGTCAAAGATTATGAGAATATTTATATATATATATTTACCGTTATCCGCTCTGTTAATTTTGTTATCGGTTAACTCTGTGCTTGCCGAAGACTATCAGCGGCGCGTTGATGTTCAAGCCTATATAGACCACTTGGTTGAGCAGCACGCTTTTGATAGAGCCTATCTAGAGCACAAATTTAAACTCGCTACTAAACAAGAACGAGCGATTGTGGCAATGGACAAACCGGCGGAGGCTAAGCCGTGGCCAGAATATAAAGATATATTTATTACTCCATTGAGAATTAGCGGCGGTGTATTGTTTTGGCAACAAAACAAGGCATTACTCAGCAAAGCTGAGATGGAGTTTGGTGTGCCAGCATCGTTAATTGTTGCGATTATTGGCGTCGAAACTTATTACGGTAAAAATACTGGTAGTTTCCCAGTATTTAGTACTCTGGTCACTCTGGGTTTTGATTATCCTCGCCGAGCTGATTTTTTCAAGCGCGAATTAACCGAATTTTTGCTGCTCTGCCGTCAAGAGAGTGCTTTGCAATGCGATGATCTCAAAGGGTCTTATGCCGGTGCTATGGGTGTCGGACAGTTTATCTCAAGTAGCTATAGAAGCTACGCCATTGATTTTGATAATGATGGTATCAGGGATTTATGGAATAGTCGTGCCGATGTTATCGGCAGTATAGCTAATTATATAAAACGCCATGGCTGGATGCCAGCAAAGCCGGTCGGGGAATATATAGAACTAAGCGGCGGAGATTATGAACTATTGCTGAACAAACAGTTTAAGCCCTGGCTTTCGTTAGCTGACTTAGCTGAGCGTAATATTACGGTCGGGGATTTTCAACCAAAGGAACCGATTTTTTCGTTGTTCAAATTTGAAAAGGATAATTTCAATGCAGATTACAAAGTCTGGACAGGTTATAATAACTTCTATGTTATTACGAGGTATAACCATAGTCATCTCTATGCCATGGTCATTCATCAACTAAGTCGGCTTATAGAACAACAACACTAGATTTTCAATGAACAAATCACGACTCATCTGCTACGCCAGCGCCGCTTTGTATAACTGCACGAAAGCACATCACCTGCGCATCTCGCTACTGATGGTTGTCGGTACCCTGATGTTGGTAAATGGTTGTACTATGTCTACGGTAGAGATCCCTGATGTTAACCGTTGGCAGATACCAAATTCGCTCCCCAAGGTAGCTCAGTTGCCCACTGATAAGGTTGCAGTCGAACGACGGCTGAGGTCGTATACGGTACATGGCAAGCGCTATTGGGTCAAAGCTGTGCCTTTAGGTTACAGCGAGACTGGTTTAGCTTCTTGGTATGGAGGAAAATTTCATGGTCGCTTAACCGCTAACCAGGAAGTCTTTGATATGTATAAGCCCAGTGCTGCGCATAAGACGCTGCCTTTACCTTCGTATATCAGAGTCCTTAACCATAACAACAATAAGAGTGTGATAGTTAGGGTCAATGATCGCGGACCTTTTGTTGAAGGACGCATAGTAGATCTTTCTTATGCGGCAGCAAAACTTATAGGCATGGAGAAAAGCGGGCTTGCACCAGTCACCATAGAAGTGATCAAACTACCGGATAATCCAGGATATAATACATACCAAGCCTTCACTAGTAAGGTTCCCTTCTTGAAGGAACATCGCTTAACCTCGAGTCTTAGTCAAGCTGTGGGAAGAACGGAAAATATCCACCCAGTGAATGCAATACCTTTTGATATACCCGACCAATTAGGCATGGTCGATAGACGATTTGCCAAACAAGGTTTTGAGCATCATCAGACCTTTTACAGGTGATTATAAAGATGAAGAATTTATTCTTGCGTAGCGTGCAACTAGTTGCGTTGATTTTTATCGTCTTTTTTTGCGCATCTCTTTCGTATGCCTTTGAGTGGGTGCCTAAGGCCCCCAGCTTGACAGCACGCAACTACATATTGATAGATTTCTACAGTAATAAAGTTTTGGCAGAAAAAAATGCCGATCAAAAAGTAGATCCCGCTAGCCTTACTAAACTGATGACCGCTTATCTTGTCTATCAAGCGATAGAGAACGATTTGATTGCCATAGACGATCAAGTCAAAATTAGTCAAAAAGCTGGCCGTACTGTTGGCTCCAGAATGTTCATAGAAATAGGTAGCTTGGTTTCGGTAAGCGACTTGTTAGCTGGTGTCGTCATACAGTCGGGTAACGATGCCAGTGTTGCATTGGCCGAACATGTCGCTGGTAATGAGGAAGTGTTCGCTGACCTGATGAATAGAAAAGCACAAGAATTAGGCTTGAGTTCATCGTATTTTGTCAACGCTACCGGACTTTCTGATGATAATCATTATATGAGCGCACGCGATATCGCTGTTTTGTCGCAAGCACTGATACGCGACTATCCCAAACACTACGACTTATATTCCATACTAGAATACACCTACAATAATATACGGCAGCCCAACCGTAATGTATTGTTGACGCTCAATATGAATGTTGACGGTCTGAAAACCGGCTATACCAAGAAAGCTGGTTATTGTTTAGTTGTCTCATCCGAACAAGATGGTATGCGTTTGATTGCGGTGATTATGGGTAGCGGTCAGCAAAAACGTTTTGACGAAGCAAGCCAATTATTACGCTACGGCTACCGCTTTTATGAAACTGCAAAGCTATTCGGCAAACAAGAAACATTGACTGAAGTACGGGTTTGGGGGGGTGATAAGCAACAGCTCGGATTGGGAGTATCTGAGGACATCTATATCACTATGCCGCGCAACCGAAATGCCAGTGTTAACACTGAACTCATGGTGTACGAAGACATCATTGCGCCGGTTGAAAAAGGGCAAGAACTGGGTTCTATTACCATATCTTTTGGCGATAAGACTATAGAGCAAAGTGCACTGATCTCTTTACACCGTATCGCCAAAGGTAATTTGTGGTCGCGCCTATCGGATAGCATCATCCATCTATTCCAGTGACGGCTTATCTTAACGGAGAGTTTCTTGATGCCGATGCCTGTGTTATCAGTGCCTTAGATAGAGGTTTTCTATTCGGTGACAGTGTGTACGAGGTGTTGCCGATTTATCGTGGTACTGTTTTTCGCTGCGAGGATCATTTACGTAGGCTTGATTATAGTTTGACTAGCGTAGGTATAGATAACCCTAAATCCGATGCGAAGTGGAAAGCGGTATTCTCGGAATTAATCAAGCGTAGCGGATTGACCAATCTGTCTATCTATCTGCAAATTAGCAGGGGACAAGCACCTATCAGAGCGCATCGTCCAGTCGCTGGCTTGCGCCCTACGGTGTTCGTAATGACGATGCCTGAGTGGATAATTCCTGAAGAGATGATCAAAGGTGGTGCACGCGTGATAACTGCTAAGGATGTGCGCTGGGGTCGTTGTGATATTAAATCGACCAATTTATTGGCAAATGTAATGCTTGGCATGCAACCGGGTGATAATACGATATACGAAGTGATTATGATTGACGGTGACTATGTGACTGAAGGCACCTCAAGTAATGTATTTATAGTACGCAATCATCATTTGTATACGCCGCCGTTAAGCGCTAAAGTACTCGCCGGTATTACTCGCAAAGTAGTCATAGAAATAGCTTCACAACTGCAAATCCCATGCACTGAGAAAAACTTGCGCTACACTGATTTACTGCACGCCGATGAGATTTGGCTAAGCAGTTCGACACGCAATATAGTGTCGGTGACGAATATTGATAAACAGCAGGTCGGGACCGGTAAGCCGGGCGAGGTATGGAGCGAATTTTCGGCGGCACTAATCAAGTCGTCGGTGGCCGATGCGACCGTGCTATAATGTAATCCTTTACGGGGGCGATCTTGGTTTCGACGAGTATAGCGAAACTTGAGGTGCATGTCGAGCAGGTAAGAAACTCGTTAAACTTTTTGCAAAAAATTAGTTGCCAATCAACAAGACAACTACGCATTAGCGGCCTAAACAACCGGCTATGCCTCCTCTCTTAAGGTGCTTGTAACTTAAGTAGAGGGGTCGACGCATCAAGCTCGCGCGAAGGTAGACCCGAAGCCTGACCGTTAAATAAAAATTCGGAGAAGCCGGCTGCCGATCCTGTTCGTCGGTCTCAGGCGGTATGATAGAAGACGAACTAAGCATGTAGTACCAAGAGCGGAGTATACGCGGACGCGGGTTCAATTCCCGCCGCCTCCACCAATGATAAAACCTATCGCCTGCTTACTGCAAGCGATACAGCCTGCTGCCTAAATCGATTATGAGCAGACCTATCGGACGAACTGAGATTGATCCTTCAATGCCGCTATTCCATAGTTGCAAACCGCAACTGGAAAAACAGCAGCATCTACTCAAGCGATTACAAGCGATAGCTAGTGCTATCGTTGATGTAGAAATTGCCGTGCTTTATTTTCCTATCTTGAAAAGTGCTCCTGATACAAGTTTGCAGCAGATAAGTGGCGGTTATGAGTCTATCAATATAGAGAAATTCTATAAACTTTTGGATATCGACGCAGCTTATGGTGGCAAAGGCCCACCGTGGCGACCGGCGAAGGATACATTATTGTTCTATGTTGTGCCTAGGCAATGGACTATCTCGTCGTGGTCAAGCAAAGCGACCGATATTTTCAACATTTGTGATATGGATATAGCGCGAGTAGAACGCGGTTTTTGTTATCGTCTAGTTTTGGATAGGTTACGGGCGGTTGAAAATGCTACGCTTAGCGATAGTGATGCTATCAAAGCACAGCTACACGACCGTATGACTGAGGAGATTTATTCCACCCCGAAAGATGTTTATGGTTGGTTGGATATACAAAAGGAGAATGAACCTGGCAAACATAGCATAAAAGCACTGGCGACATGGACACCACCCGATAAACAAAATGACGCATCGCCCAATAAAACCCTTGTACCGCCTGAGGAAATATCTAAGTTTACCGAAGTTTATGGTAAAGAGTGTGGTTTGTCGAATAACCAAATAGCCTGGTTGGAAGAATATTATCTAACAGCTAATCGTAGACCTACCACAGCTGAAGTAATGATGTATGCACAGGTTAACTCAGAGCATTGTCGGCACAAGCTATTCAATGCACACTGGCGATTAGATACAAAGCGGCAAGAACAGACATTATTCGATATGATTAAAAGCACTCGTACCCCCGCCGATCGGGTTGAGCTGGCATACAAGGATAATGCGTCAATAATAAAGGGTGCGCCGGTGCATTATTTCCATATCGACCCTAGCAGCCGATGCTACAGATACAAAAAGGATAGCGAACAACACTTTTTGATTAAAGTGGAGACACACAATCACCCGACCGCTATTTCACCGTTTCCAGGGGCTGCGACTGGTAGCGGTGGCGAGATTAGAGATGAGAGTGCCACCGGACGAGGTGGGCGACCGCGTATGGGCTTGGTTGGCTTTAGTTTGTCCAACTTATGTATACCCGATTTTGAGCAACCGTGGGAGCAGCCGCCTGAGTATCCGACCCGCATCGCTGATGCATTGCAGATTATCACCGAAGGACCGCTTGGCGCCGCTCGTTTTAACAACGAGTTCGGCCGTCCCTGCGTATGCGGTTATTTTAGGACCTACGAGCAGACCGATGAAAATCACCACTGGGGCTACCACAAGCCGATTATGATTGCTGGTGGTTTGGGAAGTATCCTAGCCAAGGATATGCACAAGCAAAGGTTTGTCGCTACTACGCCACTCGTTGTGTTCGGTGGTCCGTCCATGCGCATTGGTTTGGGTGGTGGGTCGGCATCTTCGGTGAGTAGCGGCAGTAGCTCACACGAATTGGATTTTTCATCAGTACAACGCGACAATGCCGAGATGCAACGCCGTTGTCAAGAAGTGATAGAACAATGCACTGCACGCGACAATAACCCAATATTGTCAATACACGATGTAGGTGCCGGCGGACTTGCCAACGCATTGCCCGAATTAGTACACGATGTAGGGTTAGGTGCACGTATTAATATGCAGGCTATTCCATGTGCTGATAATTCCTTAGACGCTATGAGTATTTGGTGTAACGAATCACAAGAACGTTATGTTGCTGCCATTGCCCGAGATAAGTTGGACGAGTTTGAGAAAATCTGTGTGCGCGAGCGATGTCCGATGGCAGTGGTAGGTGAGGCGACCGAAGATAGGACTTTGCTATTAGAGAATGACTTCGCCTCTAGTCCAGAGATAGAGATACCAATGTCGGTATTGTTTGCCGAACCTTCCGATGATACTCGTGCATTGACAAAGGTGGCATATTGCAATGATGGTGCCGGTAATTTATCCGGCATAGATATAGCAGAGGCGGTTGAGCGGGTGCTGAAAATGCCGGCGGTTGCAGCCAAATCTTTTTTGATTACGATAGGTGACCGTAGTGTGACAGGTTTGATATGTCGCGACCAAATGGTCGGCCCTTGGCAAGTGCCGGTTGCCGATGTTGCGGTATCAGTGAGCGATTATATCAGTAATGCTGGGCAGGCAATGGCAATAGGGGAGCGCACCCCAGTGGCAACGCTCAATCCATCGGCGTCGGGGCGGCTTGCCGTGATAGAAGCGATACTGAACATAGCTGCCAGCGATATAGCTAATTTGCAAGACATTTGCTTGTCGGCTAATTGGATGGCGGCTGCGGCATTAAACGAGCAACGATTCGCACTCTATCAAACGGTGCAGGCGGCGACCGATTTATGCAAGGCTCTAAACATTGCGATACCAGTAGGCAAGGATTCATTGTCTATGCAAACTAAGTGGCAATCTGCCGGGCACAACCGCGAAGTTATCTCGCCGTTATCACTGATTGTTTCGGCTTTTGCGCCAGTCGCACAGGTGCAAAAGACTCTAACACCTCAATTAGATACCACCTCATCTGAGAGGCGTATTTATTTTATCGACCTGTCGGATGGTGGCAATCGTCTTGGTGGTTCTTGCTTGATGCAGGCTTACCAACGAAAAAGTGCACCGCCCGATGTCGATAATCCGCAACGGATTATCAATTTTTTTGAGTTGATGCGCGCATTGCGCGCTGATGATAATGTATTAGCCTATCACGACCGTTCGGATGGTGGGATGTTAGTGGCATTGATAGAAATGGCTTTTGCCGGACATTGTGGCGTGACCTGTGAAGTAGATGATGCCGGTGAATTGATACCGACATTGTTTAGCGAAGCTCCTGGTGTGTTATTACAGCTCACCGAGTCCGGTGTTAAACAAATAAATCAATTAATAGCGAAATACAAAGATACATTGCGCATCAAAGAAATAGGGCAGCTAAGCGATGTCCTAAAATTTAAAATAAAGCATAAAGATAAATTATGGGAATGGGATTTGATGCAGCTTAAACGATGGTGGCACGAAACCAGTTCGCGTATACAAGCCCTGCGCGATGATCAGCAATGCGCTGCCGAAGAGATGGAATATGTATGCGATGAAAATAATCCTGGGCTAAAGGCACAATGGGATTTTGAACTGCCCAAAGATTTTAATGCTGAACTTACAACACAGTACAATATTAAAAGTACCAAGCCCAAAGTTGCTATTCTCAGAGAGCAGGGTAGCAATGGCCACATGGAGATGGCAGCGGCTTATGAACGAGCTGGCTTTGCGGTGTACGATGTGTTTATGAATGACTTGATCTGTGGTCAAACTGATCTGAGTTCATATCAAGGTTTGGTTGCTTGCGGCGGTTTCTCATACGGCGATGTTTTAGGTGCTGGTGCCGGTTGGGCGCATTCCATATTGATGCACGAGCGCACCCGAGAAATGTTTGTAACTTTCTTCAACCGAGACGACACATTTACCTTGGGTGTATGCAATGGCTGCCAAATGCTGTCTCACATCAAAGAAATTATCCCTGATGCATCCCATTGGCCGACATTTGTCGGCAACCGCTCTAAGCAATTTGAAGCCCGCTTAGTGAAAGTGGAAATCACACCGTCACCGTCGGTGTTATTCAAAGAAATGGACGGTGCCAAACTGCCGATCATTGTCGCCCACGGTGAAGGTAAAGCGGTCTTCTCCGACGAGGGCGCCCAAAAGGAGGCAACCGATTATACCTGCCTGCGCTACATAGACAACTATGATCAGCCTACCGAACTCTATCCCGCAAACCCCAATGGTAGCCCGCAAGGTGCTAACGCTTTCTGTAGCAAGGATGGCAGAGCTACCATCTTGATGCCGCATCCTGAACGGCTATACAAAACTACCCAGTACTCATGGCACGCCCGCGACTGGGGAGCTGTTGCCCCGTGGTTCAAACTATTCCAAAACGCCTATCGCTTTTGCCAATGAATCGCATGGCTATTTGCGAATACTTGCCGATTATGGATGGATCTTCTAATAACGCTCAAGACTTGCTATTTTAGTCGTCGTGCGACGACTGCTTCATGTTTGGATACTTCGTCAACCATGTTCTGGCTCTACGATTTCGCTATTGTAAATCTTCTTCAAGTCTGCCGACACTGCCTTCTTATCTTCCGTTGCTAAATAGCGTAGCGAGTTTCGCATCAGGTGTAAAACATAATAGTTTGACACAGGAAAATAAATAATATATTATAACATAATGTTATATTATAACATATTTTAGCTAAACCTATTTTATGGAGACAAAAATGTATTATGTTAGAAGAATGACCTATCAATTCATAAGTATTAGCTTGTTGCTAATGCTTTCTATTTCGTTTGTATATGCGGACAAGACGCAAAGTGTGGTTTCTGCAGAAGCTACTTTTTTATATCATAATAAATATATTTCCGATGGTAAAGATGATTTGCCGGGTAGCGGTATTTATACGCCAGAATTCGTCATCAATTTTGAAAGTTTACCGATTGGGAGTGCCGAACTTAAAGACTTCTATGTTGGTGGATGGTGGGCAATCGGTGATGATGAAAGTTATACTGAGACCAACCTGTTTTTAGGTAAGGTCTTCAACTGGCAAAATTTCAGTTTGGACTTGTCGTACACCTGGTTATATTTTTCACCCGACGACGACGAAGACCATGAACTTGTAGCGGCTCTTGGCTGCGACTGCACGCCGTGGTTTGATCCTGAAGTCAGTTATGTTTATTCCACCGAAGGAGACGGAGGTGCCTTGTCGTTGGCTCTAGCAAAAGATATAGAGACTAGTTATTTGAGTATCACGCCATATATCTTGTCAATGTTCGATTTTGGTTATGTGTCCGACGAATACGACGGTCTCAACCATATAGAAGTAGGATTGGAGTTGAGTATACCGATAAACGATACAATAAGTATTCAAGGATATGCAGCCCATGCTTTCGCCGAGGAGAATCTTCGCCGTGAAGGTTATGACGATGAAACCTGGGCCGGGTTCGGATTACAATTCGATATTTAATACATTACTTCACCTGCTGAGATAGCACAAACGCAGGACATGCCAGGACATGCTTTGTATAAAATATTAAGTAAATACAAATATTTATATATCCTAGACATCACAAAATTTATGACTCCAAAAATTTTCGAACTATATTATTGACATAAATCTAGGAAGTGTGCATAATGCAAATATAACTACTACAAATAGTAGCTACTAGAGCAACAAACTAGCGAGGGAAAAGAAATGGATGAAAAAGCATTAGAAGATCAGATTGAGGAAGCTAAAGTTCTTGTTGCAACTGCTACTGAATCAGTTGCAGCACACAAAAAAATGTATGATGAAATTGGTGCAGGAGATGATATGTTTTCTCAAGTTCTTAACAGCGATAATTTTACTCCAGAGTTTAAGAATATAGTTAAAGAACAACGCGAGCGAGCTACCGCTAAAATAGAGGAGCAGAGTAAACAACAGACTCAAACAGCCGGCAAGAGTAGCAAAATTGCAGGTCATGCAGGGGTCACTAAAATCTAATGTCGGATAATTTATAGGCGGGGAGTGTTATGGCTGATAATGTTACACCAACACTTAATCCGGCTAGCCAACAAGTGGATCCGAGTCGCTTTGGTACAGACATTCAGATAAGTAACAGTTCTCATCCTATCAATGTGGATCTCGCAGTGCAACTGGCGTTTTTGCAATATAACCAGTTATCTAATCTGCGCACCCAAGACAAATTGGATGAGGTGCAAAACACCCTGAGTCAAATGAACGAGGCGCGTAATATGTATAACAGAATGAAGCAGCTGAAACAG
>JACONC010000001.1:20006-195941 GCA_014323925.1 Chromatiales bacterium
AGTGGGATATCAATATGTCTTACCTTGACTCGCATATACAAAAGATTAGCGGTATGAATAAAACTCAGATGCTAGAGTTGAACCAGTGTGTTGAAGATGGTAACACGGCGTTGCGCGAAGTCTCGACGACATTTGCTAAGAACACGGAGGTTCTTCAATCGATTATCCAGACTATCAATAGATAAGTGTTATAGATTAGAAAGGTTATTATGGATAATAGTTTGCAAGCAGTAGAGTCGATAACAAAGCTTATGGCTGATTATGCAAACGAGGTTTTGCAAGGCAAAGAGACCGTTTATCAGGCAAGGGGAATAGAAAGACAAGCAATGGATAGCTTGTACGGTGTTGCTCGCAGTTTTTATCAAAATGGTAAATATGAAGATGCGGTAAGAATTTTCCGCCAGTTGTGTTTCTACGACCACAATAACGCGCATTATTGGATTGGTTTGGGATACGGATTGAAGATGCTAAAAGAATATAAAGAGGCGATGACCGTATTGAGCTTTGTGCTATCGTATTTAGACAGTGGCGATAAAACTGCGGAAGTTTATCTGCAACTAGCCGAATGTTGCGGTTTATTGGGTAGAGATGAAGAAGCTAAGGAATATGTTATGGAGGCAATAAAAGGGGGCAACCAGTCAATAAAAGATAAAGCAAGTGTACTGCGCAATGCGCTGGATGCCCGTTAGTAAATTTTTAAGGGAGGTGCAAAATGGCAAACGACGATGTAAATATAAATAGACCTGCGACCTCATCACTGCAGAATGCGCCGCCAGTGAGTGATGGACAGATACCACCATCCTCGTCGACCTCAAGTCCGCGAGTCGATGCTGGCAATGTTCAGGCAAGCGGAAGAAGTGGACAGGGTGTGTTCAGCAGCGGACCTAATCTTGATTTACCTAAAGTCATGTCGACATCGGCAATGGCTACAATGCTGATGGCACTAGAGCAAAAAATAAGTACGGCTCGTGTCAAAAATGCTAAAGATAAAATAAAAGAAGAGACTCAAAATCAACAAGATGCCGATAAAAAGAGGATAGGCGATATCAAAAAAATGATGAAAGCGAAGGAAAAAGCTCATCACCATGGCCTACTTGGGAAAATATTTGGCTGGGTAGGTGTTGCGCTTACCTATGTTGCTGCGGCTGTGGTAACTGTGGTTACGGGTGGTGCGGCAGCGGCGCCGCTGTTCGCAGCTGCAGTGTTGATGACCGGCTTGATGATCGCACAACAAACTGGTGGCATACACAAGTTTGCTCAGGCGGTTGGTATGAACGACAAAGCAGAGATGGGCTTAATGATTGGTTTAACCGCTGCAGTTTTGGTAGTGAGTATAGTACCAGTAGTGATGAGCGGTGGTGCGGCAGCTATGAGCCTTGGTAGTACGGTTATGAGTATGATTTCGGAAGCGACTGCGACTGGCGCAGAGGTAGGTGCTGGTGCTGCTGAATTAGGTGCGGCTGGGGCAGAAGCTGGTAGTACTGCTGCAGAGATTAGCGCAGATGCAACCGAAGCTGCCGCAGAGGGCGCTGAGGTAAGTACTACATCGGAAGAAGCAAGCACAGCGGCGGTTGATGCGAGTTCGGAAATGGCTGATGCCGGGGCAGAGGCTGGCGACAGCACTACCGAAGTAAGCGAGACTAGTGAACAAGCTAGTCAGACAGCCTCTAAAGCAGATGATGCCGATAGTACTTTAGATGAAGAAGAAGGGAGCGATGTTGTCGAAAAATCTGCCAGTAAAACTCAAAAGGTAGCAGCGCGAGTTGGCAATGTAGTTAATCTTGCATCTGGTGGAGCCCAAGTCGGTAGTGGCGCAACTGGTATTCAACTGGCAGAAGACCAACACGATGTAGCTATGGCAGAAGCGGATGCAACTGATCAGCAAGCAGTCATTGCAAATGTACAAGCACTGCAAGCTGCGACCATCAGGAAATTGAGGAAGATACTTGAAGAGATGCAGGCTAATACTAAAACCATCTTCTCTATTGTGTCTTCATCCAATTTAATGCAGGAAGAGATCAGCAAAGGTTCCTCAGTGTGATAGCGCCAATAACAGGAAGGTTAGGAAATGGATAATTTAGCTTCACGACTTGCAGAAATATCAGCCTTGCCCGATAACAGCGAAGTTAAATGGCAAAACATAGAGGATATAGCTACTAATTTATTCGAAGAAGGTGCGTCTTTAGGTTCTATTAAAGGCTTTACGAATGATGAGATAGAAGCGGCTTATCATATGGCCTATGGCCTTTATCAGCAAGGCCGTTATGACGAATCGGAAAAAATATTTCAATATTTTTCGATATACGAATATACCGATAGGCGGTTCTGGATGGGTTGGGCTGCGTGCTTACAGAAACTCAAAAAATATGATTTCGCAATCAAGGCATATAGTGTTGCAACTATGATAGATGTAGGAAATCCGGATGCGCCTTTTCATGCTGCCGAATGCTACATCGCAATGCAAGATTGGGATAAAGCAAAGCAATCTTTAGAAACAGTGCTGATTATTGCCGAAAATGAGAGTGCGCATGTTGCTTATGCCGAACGTGCGAACAATCTTATGGAACTAGTTGTTAATAATAAATAGGAAAGAGGATTAAAAATGTCAAATAAAGAAAATTTTCAGAGTATATTGAAAAGTTTTGGTGCCGCGATTAATTTGCCAGATTTAAGTTTGGATGAAGACCAGCGTTGTAATCTGTTTTTTGACGAAGTACCAGTGAGTATAGAGTTAAGCCCGAATGAACAGTACATTTATATGTATTCTTATTTAGGCGATGCGCCAATGGCGAGTTCTGCAGGTATAGCAGCTAAGTTGCTGGAAGCTAATTACACATACAACGAGACTGAGCGATGTACACTGGGTATTCAAAGTGTTTCGCGCAAAGTTGCACTGATATGTAATGAAAGGATCAAAGGTATGGAGTTGTCTGATTTTGAGCAATCTTTGGAGAATTTCATTAATGTAGCCGAGTATTGGATGAGAAATATGACTGCCGAACCTTCTACTAAAGGCGATGACACTAGCGAATCAGATGTAGATCCGAGCGCAGTTAAGGTTTAATCTATAAGGACAAGTTATGAGCGAAGAGAAATTATCGTTCTCCCTTGAAGAAAAACTTAGAGAGGATGATACTGGAGAGTTGAAGCGTGAAATAGAGCGTCAGTTAAACGATCAGATTACCGAAATAGATGGATGTATCAAAGACGGCGTCTCTCCGGATCAGTACACTGAGTTAAATCAAGTTAGAATAGGTTTGCAAAGTGCATTGACAGTACTTGAGAAAGTCTGGCAACAATTTCATAAAGATACATCTTGAAAAAGTTAGATTTGGCTATGTGAGCAATGCCCGTTAGCGCTGACAATTTTAGAGATATTTCTAATGCCGCCGGTCGGGTGGCGAGTGCCGGGAAAACCGTACATCTGTCTAAATCAGGGGATGCGCTGGTGATGCGGGGTAGTAGCCGCTTTGGCAGGATAGTGTCTTGGTTCCGCGGTTATAGATCAGCACAGCACAGTGAGGTTAGAAAAAGTTTTCTTGATGCATTGACCTCTGTGTATGGTAAAAATGTTGCTGGGATGACAGCGGCTCAAGTAGGATT
The DNA here is from genome assembly GCA_014323925.1 of Chromatiales bacterium. Lineage (NCBI taxonomy): Bacteria > Pseudomonadati > Pseudomonadota > Gammaproteobacteria > Chromatiales > Chromatiales bacterium. The sequence goes on from JACONC010000001.1 coordinate 23,610, forward strand.
AAGCAGTGCTGAGAATATGAAAAAAGCACTGACTTCTCGCGACATCTATCTAGCCTTTCAGATGGCCGATCAGCATAAAAGCAACATAGAAGAGAATAATGATCAAATGGCTACTCGCTATTCTAACACCTCTGATACTTCGCCTAATTCAGTGAAATCCAAAGTATCTGAGATACTATCTAAGGGTGATTCGCAGGATATGCAAAAGGTTCGCGAGCTTATAGATGTCAATAATCTCGGCGACACGATACGAAAAAGTATACAAAGACGAGGCAAGAACGCAAAGCATTGGGTAACTAAAACTGAGGCGGAAAGTATTGCGAATAGTGATATCAGCAACGCAGTAGCTGAAGAGTACAAAAAAATGCTCGTTGATAAATACACCATTCCTGGGGATGCTGTTAAGAAGGATAACGAGGGCTTCCAGCTATTATCTAAATCATACCAACGCCTAGGGATGACTGTGGATGCCGAGAAACTGGGGACTGATACCACCGAATATATTAATGACCAAATATACGAAGCCATTGCCAATGAAGTGCATCGTGGGACAACTTACGAACCTCCGGCAGTGCCTAGTAAAGAGCGGATTGTTGGATTAATTGAGGAACGGCTTGATAAATTTACCGAACAGCGAGCACAAGCAAAGCAAGCAGTTGACGAGCTGGATATTGGTGATAAAAGAGTAAAGGAAGAGCTTAGTTCTTTTGTTAGCCACACGAACATGACTATCGCTGATGTTAAGAATGCTTGGAGTGCAGGTATAGCCGCCAGCCCGCATCTAAAAGTTATTGCTGATGCTGATGCGGTGTCCGAAAAAGAACTAGCACAAGCAGTGAAAGGATATATGGATGCTGTTTTTGCTATCGGAGATCCAACTAGAGAAGAAGACCACAGTATTAAATCGACAAAAGCAAGGAGCTATGTGATGATGTTAGCACAAGGATCGTGGGACACAGCGCTAAAACTGCATTCTCAGATCACCAAACCAGGACCTTTCAGAGATTATAGGAGGGCAATGAATTATTATCGCATCGCGTTCCCTGCTTCTGAAAGTTGCCAAAAGCAAGAAGCTCTTTATTTTCCCTCGTTGCGGAAAGCTCATGAGCTTGCTGCTTGGATGGAAGGATTGGGGATGACTTTAGCTGAACGATTTGAGGGGCCGGAAGCACAAGAACGAATTTTAGATGACGAGGAATTTCCGCAATCACCCGACATGGATGATAGAACACTTACCTTGATGCGTAATACTGGTATCAAAATACCAACTCCGGATCGTTGGAATTGCGAAGGTGAGGGAACTTATTGTGATGAGGCGGTTGGATATATAGAGAAAAAACTAGCTGCCGGTAATTTAGGTAAGGTGAAAGACGATATCTGCGAGCAATTTCTACTGGATATGGGCGTGCGTTCTGATATTTATTTTAATGGTGTACAAGCCTCAGCTAATGATGTGGTGGATAAGTTGAAAGATTTTTGTACTAATGAAAACGGACAATTAGATAGAAACATGATGTTTGGTCTTTCGCAAATACATCAAGCCACATTAGCTCCTCAAATGGATTTATGCTTTAATGAACAAATCGGCCCGGTGCCTGGTGTACCGGTCGGCACAGACAAAACTGCCTATCACTTTGATAAGAATGATGATGGTAGTGTCTCAGTGAGAGCGAGTACCGCAAAAAATAGGGTACCCATAATGTCTTCTATAAGATCAGGAGATGTGCTATTAGATCCTACTAAAAGCAACTTTTCAATCGCATTGGATCTGCACTTGGATCCTAATATATTTACTGCCGAAAGAGATCATTATTTCCCTGCTAAGGTTGTCAATGCAACTTATCAATATAGTCTGTATACCAAGGATGATTGAGGAACGGAAATCGATTTACGATGAAAGTGTTTATTTTTGCGCTTTTGCTTATCAACATAAGCATTGCGCAAGCTCAGCCCTCGCAATCTGCTCAACCTGCCTGGATTCACTCTGATTACGGATATTATTCGCAAAACAAGCCTTTAGCCGAAGTTATCGCTGACTTCGCTGCGGAATTGAAGTTGCCAGTGGTGATTAGTCCGGAAATTGTCGGCGCAGTCAGCGGCAGTTTCCCTACTATGAAAGCGGTAGATTTTTTGTCTCTGCTTGCCCGAGTTTACCGTTTGATGTGGTTTTACGACGGTGCCGTTTTACATATTTATAGTACTAAAGAAATTAAAGAGACGATTATCCCGTTGTCTGCCAAGCGTGCCACTGAACTCGAACAAGCATTCAAGGAGATGAATGTCATAGGCACCCACTATCAGTGGAAGCTTATTCCTAACAGAAATCGTATTGAGTTATCGGGCCCGCCCAAGTTTTTAGAATTAGCACAAGAGGTTATAGGTTCCGTCGAGCCATCCAGCAACATTGCTAAGTTGCCACCTCTGGGCGATGATCATGTAGTCAAGATATTCAATCTTAAGTATATTTATGCACTCGCCGACGGTGAGCAACAAACAATAGATATAGCTCAACTGTTAGGACGAATCATGAATGTCGGCTATTATGTGACCGAAGGTAGTGGTCCTACAGGACAAATAATCAATCCTAGCGGAAAATTATTAGGGAGTGGTGTCTCTCCCAGTTACGGTGCCGACGCGAATGCTACAGCGCAGTCTATGCCGGTAGCAACTGAGGAGAATTCCATGCCAGATAAAGACACAGGAGATGCTTATGTTATCGTTGATACTCGATTGAATATGGTGATAGTGCGAGATAAAGCTGAACGCATGCCGTTATACGAGGCAATCATAGAACAGCTAGATAAACCGCTCGACCAAATAGAGATAGAAGTATTGATACTGGATATTAACGATGATGCAACGAAAAATTTGGGTGTTGAATGGAATTATGAATCAGGTGATTTTGTTTATCAAGGATTGTCAGTTGCCGAAATGACTGCACAGCAGAGTCTCGATTTTAGAATTAGATTGGAAGCTTTGGAAACCGAAGGTCGTGCACGGATATCGGCGCGTCCTTCGGTGTTAACTCTGGATAACCACGAGGCTGAATTTTCTAATCAAGAAACTTTTTATGTAAGGTTGGGTGCTGGTGACGAGAGTCAAGCCGTCGATTTAGTGCCTGTTACTTATGGGGCGACGCTTAAGGTCAAGCCACACATCATCTATAAGTCCGATGATCAACGCGAGATACTTTTGACTTTGGATATAGCGGACGGCCGCCGCTCGGATAATACTCGAGAGGTCGACGGTGTGCCGTCAGTCACCAATAGTACGATTAAAACACAGGCGATGGTCGGTAACGGTAAAAGCCTACTTATCGGTGGCTATAAGGTTGAGCAAGAATCGGTCGGTGTTGAAAGAATACCATTTCTGGGTTATTTACCAGTAGTAGGTTTGTTTTTCAGAACAGAAAGAACGACAGACTTGGATAACCGCCGTTATTTTCTGATTAGTCCTAGGTTAGTTAGATCAGAAGTTGTATTTGAGTCTAATGTAGATGATGAGGAAATAATTCGGCGTGATAATCAAAATCATCAAAATAGATATCCGAGTCTTAAGAATTTAGAAGCATCGCGTGCAAACCTTCAACCTCTGCAGAGCTTCAATACGATTGAGCGTAGCCATGCAGGTCCGCCGTAGATAGATTTTTATAACAGATAGTTGACGAATGAATAGCAATAAAGCATGGTTGTTAAAAGTTTTAACCGGTCCCCATATAGGTTCCGAAGCGATGCTATCATCCGGCAGTTATGTTATAGGAAGCGATGATGACTGCGACATTATTCTGCACGATAGCAGTTTGTCTGGGCGTCATTTTCAATTGACTCTAGATACGGATAAGATAATTCTGAATATTCTTGCACAGGATCATCCTTGCTATATAGACGGTGAAGAAGTAGCTTCCGATGACTCAACAACTGTAATCGAACCCTATCAGGTAATTTCTAGTGGCACTTTTTTTTTCACACTAGGTTTTGTAGACAAAACCTGGCCACCTATAGAATTGCTTGGTGCTGGGCAGAATTTTAAACAGGAGGCAGCACATACAACGAAAGCGGAAACAACTCAAGAGGTGATAGAAAATGCCGATGAAAAATTGCCTCCGCTTCCATTAATGTTATGGCAGAAATTGTCGAGCAACTATAGTTCGGTAAACCGCATCCACTTATTGGTAGGTATCTCTCTCATTAGCATAGCGATTAGTATGTTGCTTATCGTTTTAACGACAAGCGATGTTCATCAAGGGAACCTAGAAACTGAGACTGTAGAAATTAATGAACTGATAGAAACTCATGGATTAGATGCAACGGTCGAAACTATTTTCGTTGACGGTCAAAAAAATCTCTCTATACAGGGTTATGCCAAAACCGAAGACCAACGCCAAGCTTTTATGGAAGCACTGGGTAAAGCCGGGATCAGTGCGCGTACACAATTATACTCTGCCGATAAATTACATTCTGCGATATTGGTTATATTAGAACAAGTCTTAAATGCCGAAAGCGATGAGGTTAAAGTATCTGCGGTGCCTGGTTTCCCTGGTAAAGTTATATTGTCTGGTTATGTCGAGGATAGTAATGTGTGGCAAAACATTCTGGATACAATTAAAACCGATGTGCCGGGTCTACAGGACTACGACGATAGAGTATGGACTATGGATGATGCCGTACAGGCATTGGAACAAATGCTAGCAGACCAGAATCTTTCCGAAAAAGTAGTCATCGATAGGTTAAAGCACACGATTTATCTGACTGTGCACACGCTAAGTGAAGCCGAGCAACAAAGACTAGAGATGATATCAGAGAACTATAAAGCAAAATATGACAATAAACCACAGCTTATGTATCAGGAGCAAGGCACCCCTCCGGTAAAGCAGTTTGAACTTGATGTAGTCATACAATCGGTTAGCTTCGGTCAATTACCCTATTTACAAACTGATGATGGGAACCGTTATATTACTGGCGGGATTATCGGCGATGGTTATACTATAAAAGAAATTAACCAAGATTTTATTCTGTTGTTGAAAGCAGGTGAATTAGGGCGCTACTACTTTTTGGAGAGACCACAGATTACCGCGCCATAGGTCTAAACTGATAACCAATAGGTTGTAATACAATACCTGCCGTCGTAGCGTAGGCAACCTGCCTTTTGCAGGTGTTATGTTGGCACATGTTGTAGGTACGCTACGATAACCGCACATATCATAGTTTAAGGATTGCCGATCCATGCTTCACCAATACCTCTAGGGTCGGATGCCGCATCCATTTTATTGCGACCATAATCCCAAATTACTATCTGCATATTACCGTATGTACCATCGTAAGGTTGGAGTTTATGACCTAAGTTGACTAATGCGCGTTGCGTGTCGACTGATAAAGAACCAGGTTCAAAACTAATTTCGTCGGGTAGATATTGGTGATGATAGCGGCGAGCTGAGACAATTCCGGTAGCACTATCGCCTTCCATAAAGCGCATAATCGCTAATAATACCATTGTAATAATACGGCTACCGCCAGGCGTGCCGAGTATCGCAAGCCTTTTGCCGTCGTCAACGAAAGTAGGTGACATGCTCGATAGCATGCGTTTGCCAGCGGCTATTTCATTCGCTGTAGAACCGACCAAGCCGTATAGATTAGGTACGCCTGGTTTTGCTACGAAGTCATCCATCTCATCGTTTAACAGGATACCTGTGTCCTTTGCGACGAAGCCTGAACCAAAAGCGTAATTGATAGATAGTGTTGCGGCAACGCGATTGCCGTCGGCATCAATAATAGAGTAGTGCGTCGTCTTTTCGCTCTCTGGTATATTTTTTGTAATCTCGGATAGTTCCAAACTTGGAGTCGCTCGATGGCTGTCAATACTGCGGGCAAGTTCACCGGCATAAACATCACTCAATAAACGCGCAATAGGTACATCAACGAAATCCATGTCACCCAAGTAGCGGGCGCGATCGTGATAGGCGCGGCGCATCACCTCTACGGCGTAATGAATCTGGGTTGTTGGGTTTGCTTGGTATGCGTTTAGTTTTTCTAGAGTGTTGAAAATAATGCCTAGCAAAATACCACCTGACGACGGCAGAGTCGCACTGATGATTTCTGTGTCATAGTAGTTTATGCGTATTGGTTGCCGTTCAACAATTTGATACTGTGCGAGATCTGTCAGGCTCCATATACCGCCATTATCGCGCACACTTGTGACTAATTTTTCCGCCACCGCACCTTCGTAGAAACCGGCGGCACCTTTTTGTGCCAGCAGTTGCATGGTGTCTGCAAGATCTTTTTGTATAATCCGCTCGCCTAAGTTTGGAATTTCGTTGTTTACTAAGAAAATATCTGCAGCATCGGGTGATGCACGTAGGGCATCCAGCCGCCGAGCTACCATTTTCCGGTATATCTGGTCAACTGTAAAACCGTCTTGCGCAATTTTAATCGCTGCTGCTAAGGATTGCGCCAGTTCAAGTCGACCGTAATGCTCCGCTAGGTATGCGAGACCTGCAGGTGCACCTGGGATACCAGCCGCTAGAGGCCCATTTACTGATGCACCTTCAATCAATTGACCGTCATCATCTAAATATAATTTCGCATGCGCTGCTAGAGGAGCTTTTTCTCTGGCATCTATCATGACTGTAGAACCATTGCTACGCTGTAGCAACCAAAAGCCGCCACCACCCAAGCCTGAAGAATAAGGTTCTACTACCGCTAAGGTTGCGGCAACCGCGATCGCCGCATCAAAAGCATTGCCGCCTTGATTTAGAATTTCTTTTCCTGCTGCAGTTGCTAACGGATGCGCGGTTGCGATGGCTGGTACACCAGGGCGCATATCGTTGGCTATTGCAGCCGACTCTATGAAAATAATAATTAAAAGTATAAATCTAATCATCATAAGAGATTCTCTATATAACGGTTTAGAGATTACGGTTGAGTGCATGATATTTGGCTTGCAGACTTTCAAGGTCTTCGGAATGTTCAGGGTCTTGAATAATGCAATCGACCGGACAGACTGTAACACATTGTGGGACTGGGTGATAACCCACACATTCAGTGCAACGAGACGGCGCAATTACATAAATCTCATCGCCTTCGGAAATTGCATCAGTAGGACACAGCGGTGCGCACAAATCGCAGTTGATACATTCATCAGTAATTATCAAAGCCATTGTTAACCTCTAATACGGGTCAACATCGCACGCGCAACCTCAGTGGCGACAAAAGCTGATATATCACCACCTAAATACGCCACTTCACGCACCAAAGCTGAAGATAAGAAAGCGTATTTTTCCGATGGAGTCATAAACACTGATTCTAATTGTGGTGCCAATGCGCGGTTCATGCCAGCCAGTTGAAACTCATATTCAAAATCAGACACTGCTCGCAACCCTCGTAAAATCACTTTGGCATGGCATTGCTCTGCAAAGTCTACCAACAAACCTTCAAAAGCCAAGACTTCAACTCGTTTGTGTTTAGCCAGTACCGTCTTCGCTAGTTCAGTACGCTCGGCAACTGAGAAAAAAGCCTCTTTGCCAGACGCCACTGCGATGCCGACTATGACTTTGTCGAACAAGCGCTCGGCACGGCTGACCAAATCAGTGTGTCCGTTGGTCAAAGGATCAAAAGTACCTGGGTATACAGCAATCAAGTTTTATCTCCATAATATACTAGGAGATTATACAGATATTCGCCGAATATATAAAAGAGATGGGACAATCATTTATCTTTCAAACTATTTACCAAATTCCTAAGTCTGCTGATCCTACTAGGGATGAATCAATGCCTGTGCCATAAAGAAAAGTTCATTCATAGGATGACGCAGAATTGACACTGAAGTAACCGACCTTAAAGATATGTCGATATCATCATAGGCTTGATCCTAACAAAAAATAGCGCACTTGTTTAGTCTTAGCAGAACGCATAACCTTCCATTCGGTCTTTGTGATATCCAATTGTTTCGCGATGGGCATTTCAACATAGAGCATTGCCTGAGGGTTTAGTATTGGGTGCTTGGACAGTGTATGCACCAGTACCGACGCCAATTCGGAGCGAAAAGGTGGGTCAATGAAGACGATATCGAAGGTCTCTGAGGTATGGTTGATAAATTGAGTTGCTTCCTGATGGACGATACGGATATTTTTTGCTTCTAGGCGTGCCGCTTGTTGGCGAAGTTTTGCACATACGCGTAGATTATTGTCTACCATGACGACGGATGCTGCGCTTCTTGATAATGACTCAAAGCCGATAACACCACTACCGGCGAATAGGTCTAGGCAGTGGGCTTTGCTAATAGTTGGTGCTAACCAGTTAAATAAGGTTTCTCGGACGCGGTCTGGAGTAGGGCGCAGCGATTGCAGGTTTAGAAACTCAATTTTTCTACCTCGCCATCGCCCAGCAACGATGCGCACTTTAGGCAGCATTTATCCTCCGACGATAACTGCAGTCATTTTGTCTGGTTGTATGTGCTTCTTGAAACTGTTAATGATTTGCTCTTGGCTTACTTGTTCAGTTTTTTCGGTGAAAGTGTTGACATAATCAGTTGTTAGCCTTTCTATGATGGTGCGTCTTAGCCAACTGGAGATTTGTGCGTTGCTAGCAACCCGCAATGGAAAGCTACCTTTGATGTGTTGTTTGCTGAGTTGTAATTCATCAGCGCTAGGTCCGTTTTCTATATATTCGGCAATGAGTTCGCGCACCAATGTTAGTGCATCGTCGGCTTGATCTATGCGAGTTTGAAAACCGACGATAAATGGTCCGCGCATTCGCTGCGGTACAAAATAGCTCCACGCGCTGTAGGCGTATCCGCGTTGGACACGGACTTCTTCTAAAAGGCGAGAACCAAAACCGCTACCTCCCAGTATGTGGTTGCCTACATAGAGTGGAAAGTAATCGGCATCGTTAAACCCTATCGCAAGTTGTGCAACATAAACATGTGCTTGTTGCGAGTCAAAAGGAATACGTATTTCTTTAGCATCAGTTGCTTGTCTGGCAAGCGGAATTGGTGCTGGTCGGGCGCCTACTGCAAGCCCACTTGTCAGACTGTCAGCGAGCTGTTCAGCTTGCGTTGGATTGATATCACCAACGATTGATATTTGTACATTGCTTGCTACAAAATATTCTTTGTAAAAGTTTTGCACATCATCTCGGGAGATTGCCGAGACCGTTTCTTCGCGACCAATGCGAGGGTGTCCGTAAGGATGGTCGCCGTAGAGTGCGTCAAAAAGTGCGATTGAGGCAATCGTCCCAGGTTCCTGGTTTTGCTTGCGTATTGCAGTCAGGATGCGCGCTTTAACTTGTCTCAGCATTGGTTCGGGAAAATCAGGCGCTGACAAGATAGTGGCCAACAGTTCAGTAGACTCTTGTAATTGGTTGGTCAAAGTCCTAAGTCCGACACTGGTTACATCTCTACCTGTATCAGTGCGGTATTGTGCTCCAATGCTGTCAAAAGCGGTGGTAATTTGATCGGCATCCATCCCTCCGGCTCCATAAGCTAGCAATTCAGTGGTCAGATGTGCCAGACCATGACGCGTGCCATCACGTGCACTGCCGGCATCAAAGATAAGCTCTATATCGACCATTGGCAGTTCGCGTTGGTACACATAATAGACTTGTACACCGTTATCTGTTATCCAATTCTCGATATTGAGATTAGCTTGCACTGCGCCGGTATAAATGATGAGACAAATTATAAAGAGCGCACGCAGAATTCGGTGTTTATATTGAGTGTTATCCATAAGGTATTGAATGGCTGGTAAGTTTATTAGGGTGACCTTTGAGATTGATATCAAACTTCAAAGACGGTTCTATTGCAGTCCTCGCATTGTGTATCCGAAATGAAACTTGCCATCCTTCATCAAAAACCATAAAGACGGTATTTTTTGAGTTCGGCTTAAGTGCTGTTTCAATTATCCGACTCGGCAAATTAAGGCGCTTGCCCCATTTCAATGTATTATACATATTAAAAGATTGAATAGATATATTCCCATTTTCTTTAATTATTTTATAAAAGTCATTTTTTCCCAACAGATATTTCATCATTTCCGCTGCGACTGCGTACTCTTTAACCTCTCTAATAAAAGCTTGTAATATCGGAATATAAACACTATTTTCTTTGTCGGATAAATCGCTCCATTTTTGTCCTAGAGGCTCCCGTAGTTTTTTGAAGACTGGTTCGATAGCTTGCCAATAGTTTTGAGAACATTGCACACCGTACCATTCTTTGCCGAAGTCTATCTTTTCGGACAAACGGGAATGTTTTAATGCTTTGTGACGATGTTTCGCAGATATACCAATGGTTTCGCTACTATTCATGGCAACTAAAATATCTCTTACATCCCCACAACGGCCTCGTGCATCACTTTGCATGGTCATGTGTTGTGCATTTTTCAATCGCTTGTCGTAATGACATAAAAAATGGATGGCTTGCTCAGCTGCTTTGTCTATTTTTCTCTGTTCTGCAGGAGAAAATTGGTTATATAAGCACTGTGCTTTATCTCTCGCACTGTTTTGTGTTAACCGAATTTGCAATATGTTGGCACACTTTCGAGCTAGCCCGTATTCCCATGCTTTACCGCTTTGAGTCGGTTTAATATTAGGCATTCAATATTAATAATTCTTTGGAATGTTTATTATCCGACATTCCATAAGTCCATCGTGGCTTAATTTGCTTATATTTTTTGTAGAGTTTTCTAATAGATGGGCAATCATTATAACTCAATATCCAGCCGTCTCTTTGCTTTAGCAAATCCGCTAATTGATCGTGATTAAACCCTTCATGCATATTGCCTCTTTTACCATAGAGCTTGCCGCCGTTGGCATACGGTGGGTCGAGATATAAGAATGTATCATTGTATTTATTTAATGTATTTTTGTAATCTGCGCAGCCAGCATGTAGATTCTTGGCTTTAAATTTTCGCAGCCGATCAATAGCTGATATGGTGAAACGTAAATGACCTGGGGACATACCACCTGATAGAGTCGTGCCGCTATACGAGCTACGATTGAGCACGAAGAAAACCGCTGCTTGTTCTAATACATCAGCAATTTCATTATAAGATTTTTGTAAATAATAAAACTTGTCTCGACTGAGCGGATAATAATGCCGTACTTGTGTCGCCAATAACATGGGCTTATTTTTTGCTTGCTTCCAAAAGTTTATGACTGGTTCGAATGCATCTGTGCCGTACACTTTTATTCCGTCAGCGGCACAAGATAACTCTACGCTGGCACCGCCTAAGAAGGGAGAACACAAGCAATCTATATCGTCCGGTATGTAATGGCGTATAGCTTTAACTGCCCTTGTTTTCCCACCCGGATAACGCAAAGGAGATTTGGTCGTATCCAAGCTTTTTGGGTCTCCGACTAATTCTATCGTCAACTGCTCAGACACATTTCGCATATCACTTAAGGAACTAAGTTTTGCGCTTTCGTTTGCCTAGTGATTAGTCTATCCGGTTTTTTCATTCTATTGAAGAATCGCTATGCAGAGGTAGAGGTTTGAGTTCAGCGACAGTGCGTTGGGATGCGACTAAATACTTGTTAGCGACTTGCTTGATTTGTTCAGCAGTCACAGCTTGTATATGCTGCGGGAAGCGAAAGTGTTCTTGCCATCCTGCGCCGCTGGTTTCAAGGCGACCCAAAGCGGCAGCGCGGTGTTGTATGGAATCTTGTTCGTAGACTTTATATGCGAGCAACCGGGTTTTTATCTTTTCCAGTTCTTCGGCGTCCACCAGCTGTTCTTTTAGTTGCGTCAATTCATCTTCAATGGCGCGCTGCAGTTCGGCGACATCGCTTGTGGTGTTTGGAGCAGCGAAGATGACAAATAGGTCTTGATAGCGATTATATACATCGAAATAAACATTTGCGTAGAACGCGATGCCTTTTCCTCTGATAAGATTTTTAGAAAACCTAGAACTATCGCCAGAGGATAATATTTGTGCCAGCACTGACAGTGCATAAGCGTGCCATGACTCTTCGGCTTGTCCGACCCGTGGTGTTTTGTAAGCGATGGCGATGGCGGGTTGGGTTGTCGGTACTGACAATGTGATGCGTTTCTCACCGTGTTGCGATATCTCCTCACGAGGCTTCCTATCAGGCAGTGGTTGCGGTTTTAAATCTGCGAAATATTGTTGTGCCAATGTATAAACTTCGTTGGCTACCACATCGCCGACAACTATCAATGTGGCGTTGTTGGGGGCATACCATCGGCTATACCAATCCGCTAAATCGGCTAATTTCAAATTAACTAAATCGTTGTCCCATCCGATGACCGGATGCCTATAGGGTGCGCTATCAAAGGCTGAAGCATAAAGCTGTTCGTAGAGTCGAGACTCAGGCTTGTCGTCCACTCGCCATCGCCGTTCTTCTCTGACTACCTCGCGTTCTTTATCAAAATCCTCTTGCTTTAGTTGCAGATTGATCATGCGATCGGATTCGAGCTCAAAGCTCTTTTCCAAATAGCTTTTTTCAAACAATTGATAATAGGCAGTATAATCACGACTGGTAAAAGCGTTATCCCGCCCACCGTATTTTTTGATAGTTTCGGTGAATGCTTGGCGCGGATACTTTTCGGTGCCTTTGAACATCATGTGCTCAAGAAAATGGGAGATACCAGTTATCCCGCCGTGCTCGTCGGCACTGCCGACACGATACCATATCTGCGATACGACTACGGGTGCTCGATGATCTTCCTTCACCAGCAGCTTCAGGCCGTTAGCTAAATTAAACTCGTGGACACCGTAGGCGGTCGTAGCGGATGGCATATCGTTAGTCGGAACATTGCTTTGCTGCGACGCCTCCGCATAGGCCGTCAATAATACTGCCGATAGTAATACAATTTTTAACATAAAAAACACTATGATTGATACAATACCGTATTTAATTTCATAAAAATGATAAGTACAGACCTATTATAAACAATATGAAGTGGCACACCAAACTTAGAGAAAAATTGCAAAGTAGCCGAGGTTATCTAACCTCAGGATTGAGTGCACTTTTCAAAGCACAGCCTGACGAGCGCTTATTAGATGAGCTAGAGCGACGCTTTCTGATGACTGATGTTGGTATGGCAGCTGCTAAAGAGATCATCGCAAAGGTCAAAGTGCGCACACAACGCGAAGGTATTCAAACGCTCGAACGGTTGCTGTCAGCAGTGGAAGAGGAGATTGTAACAATCCTCAAATCATGTGAATCTACCATAGATCTACCGCAGCGAGATAAGCCATATGTTGTTTTAATGATAGGGGTTAACGGTAGTGGTAAGACTACGACTGCGGCTAAGCTCGCATATCATTACAAGCAACAAGGTAAATCAGTGATGCTGGCGGCAGCCGATACTTTTCGCGCTGCTGCTACAGAGCAACTGCAAATGTGGGCAAGTCGTTGTGGTTTACCGTGCATCGCACAGCCGCCTGGTGCTGACAGCGCAGCGATAGTCTACGATGCGATGGCGTCGGCAGAAGCCAAAGGCATAGATATGGTGATTGCCGACACTGCAGGGCGGTTGCATACTGACAAAAATCTGCTTGACGAGCTACGCAAGATCAAACGGGTTGCAGCTAAGCAAAATGCCGCTGCACCTGATGAAACTATACTGGTTATTGATGGTACGACTGGACAAAATGCTCAAAGGCAAGTCGCTGAATTTCACAAAGCTTTAGGCATTGACGGATTGATAGTCACTAAATTGGATGGTACTGCCAAAGGCGGTATTCTGGTTGCTGTCGCGCAGGCGACCGCAATTCCAATACGATTTATAGGTGTAGGTGAGGCATTGGAAGACTTGCAGGTTTTCAATGCCAAAGCGTACGCTGCAGCAATGCTACAAACATAATCAACTCAGGCTATGATCTTTTGCTCGAGCTATAAAGAAATATCACACCAAAACCGCAGGTGTAATGAGAGAGCTCTGCTTGGTATGTTATGGCATTGTGCGAGCGTAGCAACAAACGACATATTTTTGCTATAATAGTATCTGAAATTAAAAATTTGTGAAGAGCCTAATCAATTACATAAGCCATGCGCCCTCAATCTGCAATAATTCACAAGTCCGGTCCACATAGTTTATTTTTGACTTTCAAGGTCAAGGACAGAAGCAAAAAACTCGCCCAAGCTATCGCTGACTTGGACCCATATATAGCTAATGTTAAAAAATTCGACCGAGTGTATAGTGCGATAAGTTTTGGCGAAGCATATTGGAAACATATTACACCATCGTCCGACGGGATACCCGAAGGCATCCGTACTTTTAATGGCATAGAAGGAGATTACCCGGCTCCAGCAACAGGTGGCGATATATTCCTACACTTAAATGGTAAGCATGCTGATTTAAACTACGAGGTTGCTTGGAATTGGTTGCAGTCTACTAAAGGTGGACTTGAAGTGATACACGAGCAGGCTTGTGCACGCTATTTAGATGAGCGAGATATTATTGGCTTTATAGATGGCACTGAGAACCCAGAGAGTAGTCAGGAACGCAAAAAAGCTGCTTTGATAAAAGCTTCCGCCGACAGTAAATTGCTTACGGCCAGTAGCTTTGTTTTTGTTCAAACCTTTCAGCATAAAATTGCCAAGTGGAATGCTCTGACGACATTGGATCAAGAATATGTGATAGGCCGCACTAAAGAAGCAAGTTTGGAATTAGCTGAAGATAGAAAGCCACCGACCGCTCATATCAGTCGCGTGGTTATAGAAGAGGACGGCGAAGAACTTGAAATCGTCCGCCACAGTCTACAATATTTCAAAGTTAGGGGTAGCAAAGGATTGGTTTTTGTTGCGTATACCAGAGACTTGGACATCATAGAAAAAATGCTCGCGCGTATGTTCGGTACAGCTGACGAATTTCACGATAAATTGATGGAATATACAACACCCATAACTGGTGCGATGTTTTTCACGCCTTCCAAAGAATTGCTTGATCTAATCAAAAAAGCAAAGGAGTAGAAAGTGGCTAACAAGCAAGCATTTGCCACCCGTGCTATACATGCTGGAGGCAAGCCTGATCCAACCACCGGTGCGCGTATCACACCCATACATCAATCAACTGCATTTGTCTTTGAAAATGTTGAACACGCAGCAAAATTATTTAATCTAGAAACCGAAGGTTTTATTTATTCTAGGCTGACAAATCCTACGGTAGATGTACTACAGAAAAGACTTGCCGATTTGGAAGGTGGTATTGCCTCAGTGTGTAGTGCATCTGGACACGCGGCTCAATTGTTGGCATTATTTGCGTTGATGGAGTCAGGTGATAATTTTGTTGCTTCTAAAAAACTCTACGGTGGTTCTATTAACCAATTTGGTTATTCATTCAAACGTTTCGGGTGGCAAGTTAAGTTTGTTGACCCCGATGATCCGGAAAATTTTCGTAGCGCAATAGACGAGCGTAGCAAAGCTGTTTTCACAGAAACTATCGCCAACCCTGGTGGGGTAGTTTGTGACATAGAAGCAATCAGTGACATTGCCCATCAAGCTGGTATCCCGTGCATTACTGATAACACGCTTGCAACACCAGCACTGATGTGTCCGATAGAATATGGTGCCGATATCGTTGTACATTCAACGACCAAGTTTTTGTCTGGACACGGTAATGCAATGGGTGGTGTGGTGATTGACAGTGGCAAATTCGATTGGCAACAGAACGATAAATTTAGGACGCTTACCGACGCCTGCCCGGCGTATCACGGGATATCGTTCGCCAAGAATTTCGGCGCCGCTGCATATGCGGTATATACATTGGCAGTGAGCTTAAGAGACTTGGGTCCGACGATGGCACCACTCAATGCTTATCTGACGATTACCGGTACTGAGACTTTGCTACTGCGTATGGCAAAACATAGTGCTAATGCTCTGGCAGTCGCGTGTTGGCTGGAGCAACACCCAAGTGTCTCGGCGGTCTCTTATGCCGGCTTACCATCCAGCCCCTATCATAAATTAGCACAGAAATACTGTCCGACAGGTAGCGGTTCAGTTTTTACTTTTAGCCTCAAAGACGGCTATAAAGCTGGTATTAGATTAGTCGAACGAAGCAAATTATTTTCGCATTTGGCAAACATCGGCGATACTCGCTCGCTGATAACGCATCCGGCGTCTACTACCCATCGCCAACTTTCCGATGAACAAAAAGTATCGGCAGGCGCTGGTCCCGAAGTCGTACGACTGTCGATAGGACTGGAAGATACCGACGATATTATTGCAGATTTAGAACAAGCCCTGGCGTAGAGTTGTTATATTAAAGACTTCTCTGATATTGTCTTTGCTCAATACATCGTAGCTGCGACCGTGTGCGAATATTCGTCCGTTATGTAGTAAGCAGACCTGGTCGGCGTATTGCAAGACTAAATTGAGGTCGTGCAATACGGCTAATATTCCCAAGCCTTTGGTTGCTAGATGGCGTAAATAATCGAGTAGCTTGTATCGGTGTCCCCAATCCAAAGAATTTAATGGTTCATCAAGTATCAGCCACGCTGTTTCTTGGTGACTTAAGCGAGCTTGCAGTATCACTCGCGCTAGTCGCACGCGCTGTTTCTCACCACCCGATAGAGTATGGTATAGCCTATCTCGTAAGTGTTTGATCTCCAATGTTTCGATAATCTCCGCAGTTAGCTCTTTCAGTGGTCTGCGTATAGATTTATCGTTAAACGGCAATGCCGCTAAGTCTACTATCTCGCTGACGCTGAGAATTGTATTGAGGGAGTCGTGTTGCGGCAATACCGCTCGACGGCGAGCGAGTTGTTTAAGATTGAACTGAGCTAAGTTGTTGCCATTTATTAAAATTGAACCTGTGCAAGGTTTTAGAAAACCGGCTAATAATCGCAGTGCTGTAGTTTTACCAGCACCGTTGTTTCCCGTTAGCATATTGATTTGTCCACTATTAAAACGACAATTTATTTTCTTTAACAAGCAAGCATGCCTCGCATAATAGCTTAGGTTATGCGCAGCCAAATAATTCGTCATAAGCGCTCGCTATAGCGTCTCAACACCAATAAAACGAAAAAAGGCACGCCGACCATCGCCGTTAATATCCCTATAGGTAACTCCGAGGGTTGAAGCACTAATCGAGCAAAAGTGTCGGCAGCTAATAGCAGTAAAGCACCGGCTGCCGCAACCGACGGTAATAAAAAACGATGATCGCCACCGACCACCAGACGAAGCAAATGTGGTATGACTAAACCCACGAAGGCAATTATACCAGCGACTGCAACTGATACGCATACACATAACGCGACACACAGTAGTGCTAGTTTTTTAATATGCTCAATATTGAATCCTAAATAAACAGCGTCTTCGTCGCCTAACGATAGTGCGTTTAGCGGTCGTACCATAGATAATAGCAAAACCAATGCGGGTAGCATCAACGCAAAGACAGGTAACAGATACATTCGGTCAATGTCGGCAAAACTACCGAACATCCAAAATATAAAACCGCGTAACTCGGCATCGCTGCTGACATAAGTAATAAAGCCTATGGCTGCCGCTGCCAATGTATTGATAGCGATGCCGATGAGCAATATAACAGCATTGTCTAAGGTGTCGTATCGCTGTGCTAACTGATAAATAAACAGTGACACGATAAACCCGCCCAGAAAAGCTATGGCAGGCAGAAGAAGAGCATACTCAGCAGTCCACGATAAAGGTGCGATTCCTACTACTAGTGCTAAAACAACAGCTAAAGCTCCTCCTGAGGAAACTCCCAGCAACGCCGGGTCTGCTAATGCATTCCTAAATATTCCTTGCATCACGGCACCGGCAACCGCAAGCGATGCTCCGCTAGCAATAGCAATGAGTAGGCGTGGTAACCGCAATTCCCAAAGGATGATTTCTATAGTTGGGTCAACCGACTGGTTGATTAAACCAATTGCCGAAAAAAGATCGTACCAACCGATTGAAACAGTGCCTTGTTTTAGGGCAAACAGTAGGCCGCTTGGTAAGAGTAGTGTCAGAAACAGTACAATCCTGCGACGGGTAGTTATACTGACAGGAAACTGCAAAAGCACTGTTAAGACAGTAGCCCAGGGCTATGTCAAAGTTAAGTTATTTAGCGCAGTGCGCCCTGATCAAAATCGACTTCAATAGTGATATCACTGGTCAACCGACTTTGACACGCTAAAATCATACCTTTATCCAACATTTCTTTGTCAAGCACATAAGCAAAATCATTAAGCGGTTTTATTTTTCCTTCTTTTAAGGTGCATCTGCATGTGCCACAACTGCCAACTCGACAATCGTGCGGCCATTTGATCCCTTCATTCAGTGCAGCCTGCAAAAGATTTATTTTGCCTTGCACTTCAAAAGTTTGACCAGTATTGGCAATGGTTGCCTTAAATTTTTTGGGCTTTTTTTTCAAAAAATCAAACATGAAATTATTTCTACCATAGATAGGTTTATCGTCTTACTGAAGGCTAAATTGCCGAGATCTATGCCGAAGGTAGCGTAGAGCATTATCAGTAAATGCTAATATAGCCGATATCAGTCAGCAGTGTCAAGTTCATGGAACCAGCAGTCGTATTAGAATAATAGCAATGGATTGGAAAGATATATTAACCGAACCCTTGGGAAAGGATTTATCGGAGTTTAGCAGATTTTTATCAGCGCGTGGCATCAACCATCGCATTGTTGAATGTGATGGCTGTCAAGTATTGCGTTCGAGCTATGATCGAGATACTATCAATATTTGGTTTGAGCAATGGTGTGCAGGTCAATTGGATATACCACCGCTGATTCCTAAAAATAATAGTGGTGTTTCCTTTCCCAAGCCGCTAAAAATTCTTGCGCGCTATCCGATTGTTTTAATAACCAGCACACTTGCGGTGTTGATCTATGTGCTAGCGAGGTATAGTGATGCGCCGCTGTTGTGGTTAGCCTTTCAAGATACTAGGATTAACAGTAGTGGTTTTTTATATACCGACGCAGCTATTGATGGTATAGCAAGCGGCCAATGGTGGCGACTCTTAACACCAATATTTTTACATTTTAGTTTATTGCATTTGCTATTTAACGGTCTTTGGTTAATAGAATTCGGGCGCAGAATAGAATCGCTACAATCGCATACTGTATTACTAGTAGTCATTATAACTAGCGGGATCGTCTCTAACCTTTGTCAATACATCTACCAACCATCGGTTTTATTCGGCGGGTTGTCGGGCGTAATCTACGGTTTATTCGGTTATAGCTGGCTATTAGGCTATTGGCAGTCGCGCGTTGAGAATGGAGCGCAACGCAGTATTGCCCCGCCGCCGGGTATTGCGCCATTTCTATTTTTCTGGTTGCTGTTTTGCATGTCAGGTGTTTTGAGAATAGTTGACATTCATGTTGCGAATGCTGCGCATATCAGTGGTCTATTAAGTGGTTTTCTGATGGCAATTATCTATCGTTTTAAATGATGCATAGCGATAACTTAGCAATGTCGTTTTCAGGCTTACAATATAAATACTCGACAGTTTTTCTGCTGTTGATAGTGCTACTTAGCAGCTGTGCTTCTATGGACGGCAAAACTACCATATCTTTAACTTCGCTAGACATAAACCGACAAACGATACAACTTAAAATAGATGTCTATAGACCGTCGGCTCCAGCTCCGTATCCAGTGGTAATAGATATGCATGGTTGTAGTGGTGTAGTTGCGTCGCGTCAACAACTATGGGTTGAACGGCTACGCGCCTGGGGCTATGCGTTAATTAAAACCGATGGTTTTAGCCCGCGAGGTGACAGCAATATCTGCGATGACACGCTTAAAATTTCGCCGTTTGAGCGATTAGCCGATATTGAAAGTATCATAAACTATATACTGGCTAGCGACGAATTTGATCATCGCAATATATTTTTGATGGGTATGTCGCACGGTGCCACTACCGCGTTATTGACGCACCATTATCCTCGCCCTTTGTTTGATAAACTTGGTGGAACAATCGCATTCTATCCATATTGTAGCGGTCGCATACCGGCGTTGCTGAATGACACATTGATTTTAATCGGCGGACGCGACGATTGGACGCCTGCTGAGTATTGCACGCAGACTGTCGTTACCACTGCCGGTGATTATGAGCTTGACATCGTTGTTTATCCTGATGCATATCATAGCTTTGATGTACCGTCAGCTAGAGGATTCTACTACGGCCATTTTTTGCTGTACGACAAAGCTGCAGCTACCGATAGTGGTCGGCGAGTGAGAGATTTTTTATCCGAACACAAAAGATAAATTAGTCGCGGCGTAATCGATCGTCTAGAGCAACTGGCGAGGGATATTTCTTAATGATTAAATAAGGCGATATCATAAAGGTTATCAGCGTCATCGTTTCTATCAGACTCAGAGCCAATTTATCCGCTATACCAAGTTGTGCTGCCAGCGCAATAATCAACAGCGTGAACTCGCTACCTTGCCCCAACCTGAGTCCAACCTCTTTAGCTCTAGCCTTTTCTTCGCCTGATCGATGCAAAAGCCATTCAAAGACCCAAGGTTTTAACGCCAGTAGTATAACTGCCAGTATCAGTGCCGGAAGCCATATTGCGCCTACCGCTCCCGGCTCAATGCTACTACCCAGAGCGAAGAAGAAAATAACCATGAAGAAATCGCGTAGCGGATTTAAGGCATCCGCCACATAAGCTGCAATTGGATGAGTTGCCATCAGCACGCCAGCGATAAAGGCACCGATTTCATAAGAAAAACCTAGCCAAGCAGTGAGTTGTGCAATGCCGAAACACCAACCGATCATCAGTATAAAGACATATTCTTTGATTTTATCATAATGCGACAATAGCTTAACAAGTAGATGTTTTTGTAATAGGTAAGCTAGAGCTACCATCACTGGCAACATCAGCATTTTGATGAAAGGTAGCGACGAATTAAGTTCCTCATTATTACCATAAAATAACCGTAAGCCCAGTATTATTAAAATTGCAATGACATCTTGTAGTAACAGTATACTGATAATAATCTCTCCGGTGGATTTATGGTGTAGCACTGTTGTCGGTAATAACTTTAGACCTATGATCGTACTGGAGAACATCGTCGAAATTGCCAGTAGTGTAATAGAGATAGCGTCAAAGCCCAACAGGTAGCCAATTGCAATTCCAGGTAGTGTGAATATTACTGAACTCACCAGTGTAGGGCCAATAGTTGTTCGCACGACTTTTATGAATTTAATCGGAGACAAGTTTAGTCCGAGCAAGAAAAGCAACAAAACAATACCTATATTTGAGGCAATGCGCATAGCTTCCATACCAGAGTCCACTACCTTGAACACCGCAGGTCCCATGATTAGCCCAAGAATGATATAACCGACCAACATAGCTTGTCTTGCATATAACGCGAAGGTAGCTATCACTGCCGCTCCGGTAAATATAAGGAAAGGGATAATGAGTGGAAAGCTATGATGTTCCATTTATAAGTCGTAGCATGAATAGTAATATAAATTTATACCGTATATGATAAGCTAATTATCCTGCAAAGTATATTTTTGTATGAAGTATTGTAATAGATATACATGAATAGAACGATAGATGATAGATGTCGTGACATACTATAATCCTTTATTTTTATGAAAAGATATTCCGACGATGGTAAAAGAAAATATTAGTGCGGTAATCTTGGCCGGCGGAAGAGGCTCGCGTATGGGCTATACTGATAAAGGGCTGATGACGCTAGCCGGACAGCCTCTGATAGCGCATGTCATAGCACGCATAGTCCAGCAAGTTAACGCGGTTTATATTAACGCCAATAGAAACTTGCCAACATATCAACAATATGGTTATCCAGTTATTACCGACGAGAACGACGATTTTATGGGGCCTTTAGCCGGAATGGCGAGTGCGCTGAGTTGTGTGCAAACACCATATTTGTTAGTTTGCCCGTGCGACACGCCGCATCCTCCTGCTGATTTAGCACACCGCTTGTATGCAAAATTGATTGACAGCGACGCCGATATAGCAGTGGTCAATGACGGCGAACGGATGCACCCCATCTTTTGTCTGATGAAAACAAACCTCAGAGCGTCTTTGTTGCAACAGCTGGCACAAGGTGAGCGTAAAATAGACCGATGGTTTGGCACACTTAAAGCAGTTGATTGCGATTTCAGTGATCAAGCCGATGCATTTAGGAATATCAACAGACCCGAAGATTTGAAAAAAATGGAGATAGAGATGATTAACTTTAACGACCATATTCCGCCGATTATAGGTTTTTGCGCGCATAGTGGCACTGGCAAGACCACATTGCTCAAACAGGTTATTCCGATCTTAAACAAAAAAGGCTTTAACTTAGGTATAGTCAAGCATGCGCATCATAACTTTGATACCGACCAGCCGGGCAAAGACAGTTACGAGCTTAGAAAAGCTGGTGCTAAGAATATGCTGGTATCGTCAAGTAAGCGATGGGCATTGATAAACGAACATTATGACGACGCTGAAGCCACACTAGCAGAATTGGTATACATTATTACTCGCCAAAGATTGGATATTGTTTTAGTTGAAGGTTTTAAGAATGAAGCTTTCCCTAAAATAGAATTACACAGAAGCACTATGGAGCATCAGTATATTTATAGTCAAGACACTCATGTCGTTGCTCTCGCTACTGATGAAAAGCCGCCTTCTGGTATTACGATTACGATTCTGGATATCAACAGCCCTAGCCGCATTGCGGAGTTTATTGTCGAGTATTGTCGGTTAAGCCAAGGTCGTTAAGATACTTCGGCAGGCTGATATGCATTGCACTTTTTTGCCATTCTCGCTTTTATTTTTTTTTTATTGTCGTGTTCAGTAATCAACGAAACCTTCTCTGAACATCTATATGTGGGTTTTAATGTAGTATTCCAATTTTTAGGCGTGCCGATAGGTAGGTAAGCAGTAGGCTCCTGTCCTGGTATAGTTTTCCAAACCCAGGTACTGTCAATAACTGTTCGCCGGCTAAATATCACATTGCTGAGATTTGCTGAAGTAAGGCTTACCGCAAAAAGATTGGCATTGGAGAGGTTTGCATCAGTGAGGTTGGCGCCGGTGAGTCTGGTACCGAAAAGATTCGCGCCAAGCAATCTTGCTTTAGAGAGGTTTGCGCCTGACAAGTTTGCCTTATAAAGCTCCGCTCCAGTCAGGTTTGCGTTGGACAGGTCTACATTATGTAGACGAGCGTCCGAGAGATTTGCATTTGAGAGATTTGCGCCCGACAGATCGGCTTCAGATAAGTTTATACCAGAGAGATCGGCACCGGCAAAATTTACATTTTTTAGGTCCAAGCCTTTTTTAATCTCTAATGCTTCAGGGGAAATATCCAACGCGCGCCAAAGTTCTTGTTCTCCAGCAAAATTAGAGTTAGCGAGCGATACTCTTTTACTGGCAAGATATCGCAATGCTTCTATTCTGTCTGTTATATCGGCGTTTTTGTCAAATAGTATCGTTTGATTCTTCGCTATAGTACTGTCCATAAATATTATCTCTCCGCCTATAGTCACAATGAGTAACACCATCACTGTGAATAAAAAACTAGCACCTCCCAATATTTTATAACGCCGTCTTTTAAGATTAGGTTTCCACATGCTTTATCTCCTTAGTTGAATATTATACATAATACCACGCAGCGTGCCGACGCGTATCTACGACGCGCTAGATAACTTCGTGATATCAGCGATAGTTGTAGCTACCTTGCGTATTCTTATCGCAGATAATTTGCCTTGTCTCAGGCTGTTCTCGCACAGCGCAGTTCTAAAGCCTAAATAATCGGGTTTCATCATCGTCAGTGGTTCAATGTCCTCATATTTTAATGACCCGGCGATGCCGCATAACAATTGGTTGCGTTGTGCAGTTTGCACGAATTCAATAAGTTCGTCGTTGCTTTTCATTGTCCGTAGCGAACCGTTTTTTTTATTTGCCGTATCAACCATTACGCCACTAAACCCGGCAGACTTTAATAAATAGCAAGGCCCTGATAAATCGGCGAAATAATCGGCGAATAAAACACCGACTAGGCTGTTAGCAGTAGCGATAGCTTTCAACCCCGGCAAACATTTTAGTAACCAGTCTTCACCGAATATCCCGATTTTAATATAATCAACACCAAGCTCAGCGGTCGCTTGGGTTTTTTGTGCAACTAGTTTTGCATCGGCTGGTAAATCGCCGATTGTTGCACTTGTTAGACAAGCATCTGCAGCTAATTTTACAATTTCAGCGATAGTGCGAGCATCCAGTGCACCCAAAGCACCTTGTGCAGGGTCTTTGATATCGAGTATTCCGATTGGAGCCTGCAATGCGGTGCGTGCTTCCTCAGTGGTTGAGATGCTAGCCAGTAATTGTGTCATGAGGTATCTGATTGTAGCTGAAGTTTTTGCTCTACACATTCCATCAGCCACGACCATGCCTCAAGTTCATTCGCGCCGGCGGTTTTATCAAGGGCAATTTTCAAATAATCTATCTCAGCGAGGATCTTTTCGGGTGGCAGACGATCTAGGCGACTAACGAGTATTGCCAACTCAATGACCGCGAATTGCGCGCGGTTAAAACCAACGAATGGTGCGTGTATGGCTTCGTGTAAAACCTCGGCGTATAGCTTAGGCCTGACTTCATCATCTTTGCTTTTGACAATTTTAACTTCCATATGACTCAGCGCCACCGCCAATCGCTTAGCTACCATTTGTTCAACTGCGATTAAAGGCCAAGTCTTGCGACCGCTCAAGCAACCAGCAAAAACCCGCACATCGTCAATTCGATTAATCACTGCGTACGGCACACGCATGAGATTGTCTAGAGTTTTAGAGGGTCTGAAAGGCGCTAATACAATATACGAATCCGCTTCCCATACGCCCATGGGTGCCAGATGCGTGCTACCGTTCTCGTTGCAAGTGGCGACAATAGTTTCAAGTATTTTCATTTATTTTATGCTTTTTTCGGTTTTTTATTTTTTCACGGCGCTCTTTTAGAGTCACACCGGCCTCCTTAAAAGCACTAAGATCTTGCTCTTTCGGTTCTACTGCACAACCCCAGAGCAACTCTTCATCCTGATCATAACGCTTTCCCAGTTGCCAGGCGATTTGTGCTCGTGCCAGTTCTACGCCTAAATAAAAAGCGTGTCCGCCGTTATCTGAGACATTAAGGTCGGTGTAAAAATCAAAAGGGTCGGTGGCAACTTTGTAAAGGTCGCGATTATACACATGTATGCCTTTTTCGCTGAGCTGTATTCTATAATTATCATCCTTGATTGATTCGGCAATCGCTTTAATTTCATCAGCACGGTAGGGGAAAGGGTGGCGTTCGTGCAGAGCCATCAAACCATTGGTTATGCCGGCAGGCGGAGAACTGCACAAGCGCGCTGCGTGCATAATGCGTCTAGCTAAATCGACTTCTCGGATCACACAGCGGCAATGTTCGCTAACTTGAGTCGTTAACAGATAGCCGATGTTGAGCTCTGAGATAATGCCCAATAATAGAGTATTGATGCCAGCGGTGTCGGCGTGCGTCAACTCGCTTAAATTACCAATGCCCATCATCATTTCTATGTGCGGATAGTCTTGCCGTAAGCGGTGATAACGCGCCAACGAATCGATAAACCCATAATGTATAGGATCCAATATAGGATCGGCAATAAAAGCTCTATTTTTTTGCTCCAACTGTTCTATGCATTGATAGAGCGTTTCTATTTCCTGAGGTGTGTCTGGTATCACTATAGGCGTTGCTTCGCTTTCGTCGGCAATCCATAGCGTGTCTCGTTTTAAGCTCAGCAAATAATCCGCTCCGTAGTGCGACGCAGCTAATAACTGATCGTTATTATGCGTGTCCACGCTAACCTTAAAATTGTGTTCTTTGAGCAGGGCAATGGTGTCGGCGAGTTGCGGGAAAGGAGTGTCAGGCATAAAGCCTATATCTATCACATCAGCACCGTCGGTTCTATAGCGTAGCGCAATATCTAATGTTGCTTGTGGAGACAAGTTAACGGCTTCGACGATTTCACCGATAATAAGTACATCGCTATCGCTTAAATCGTATTGGTGTTTTTTACCAAAGAAGGCTGGTATGTCTTTGAGTTCCTCAGGGCCTCGCTCAAATGGCACTCCGAAATAGGAGGATAATTCGTCTAAATTGCCACGAAAACGTCCTGGTAAAATAATCCGGTTAAATTGTTCTATATCTTTCAGTCGTCGCTTGATAATATTTGTAGTCATCATAGAAGCGACACTGAGACCCAAGTTACGCACACTGTAAGTGAAAGCATCGCTTTGCATATCTTCCAATATTTGTACCAGGCCAGGATAAGCGAGTTTGCCAGTTAGAAATAAAATATGTTCGGTCTTTTCAATGGTTTTCATGACATAATATCAGTGAGTATAAATTTCACATTGATTTTTATGGATTAGTTGTATAATAATACAGTGCAGGTTGGTAAATCAATAATTTACACTAGCAAGCCTGTATCAGTAAAATAATTCATAGAAATTTTATGATGAACGCCTACGTTCCTTCTAATTATAAAATACCAGTTCCCTCAAAAGCCTATTTTGAGAAGGTGCATACGGTAGTATCGGTGTCCACACTTCCTCGTTCAGGTTCAACTTTGCTAGGTTATTTGCTGACCGCACATCGTAATATGGTCGTGGCTAATGAGCCGGCGGTGAAGCAGGAAAATTTATACGATGCTCTTCCTCTCAAAGCGTTGGCGAATTATATTTTATATATTGACAAGATGAGATTAGCGGACGCAGTAGAATCTAGATTGGGTGTTGAATCGAGAAGTGTTTCGCTAGCGGATAATCCGACAGCTAGAGCTTTTAACAAAAGAGACCGTTATATATTTGTTCCTAATCAGTGGCAAGGTTGTTGTGATTCACTTGAGGTAATAGGAATTAAGAATTCTTTCGGGATGGCGAATAGCTTGTTGAAACAAGATGTTTTGAGAAAATTTGAGTATAAAGTCCTTAAAAATGGACACTTTTTTGAAAAAAAGTGCAAATTCAAATTTATTATTACGATGCGTAATCCGTACGATCTGATTTCCACAGACCTCGTTTATAGAATGAAAAATCCAAACCGTCCGCCGCTTCCCAGAGGTGAAATACCCGCTATAAACAAAGCAATAAAGGCATTCATTGAGCGATACGAAAGTATTAACAGGATTTTTGAATTGATGGCATCGAACCTTATATTGGTAAGTAGACACGAAGATATGGTTTCTAATCCTACTAAGCAATTAACTAATATATGTAAGTTTTTAAAGGTGTCCGCTCCCTCCGATTATCTTAATGATTGTGCTTCTGTGGTTCGTGAAAAAGCTAACAAAAGTCGCTATGAACTGAACTGGGAACAAGAGCAAAAAGAACGGGTTGCGCAGGTAATAGAGAAATATCATTTTCTCTCCGGCTACAGCTGGGATTCATAAAGTATATATAAAAAGTTATGTTTGGGCTTATCAATCATTAGGATTATAAGATACTCGTGTCTGGAAAAAATATCTAGAGAGAATATATAAGCGCAGAATTGTCAACCCAAAGCCACAATATTGCAGCTGCTGAAAAAGTCTCGAGCATAAAGTGATAGTAAACAGCTAATAAGAAGATGAGGTTTTTTATGCAAGGAAGTCATAAGTGTCAACTTGAACTATTTACCCAAATCAGCGATGAGGCGATTATTCCTATCAATCATTTACTATGATGTGTTGCTAAGGTCTTGAGTTTGACCTTTTTAGAAAACTAACTGAAACGAGAGAGTAACAGATCTATTGAAGCTGATGTTTCAACAGCCCCATACCCTATTGTGGAGTGCCAGAGTCAGGTGATGTATAGGTCTATCTGGCAGGGTATCTGATATAATGCAAAGTAAATATTGATAACGATAGTTTCATGTTTACAAGTGATTGCCGAAAAACGATATGGCTAAAAAGGTATTCAAGCTAAAAAGTAGCTATACCCCATCAGGCGACCAGCCACAAGCTATAAAAGAATTAATCCGAGGTCTTAGCGATGGTTTGTCTCATCTAACACTGTTAGGTGTAACTGGTTCAGGAAAAACCTTCACTATTGCCAATGTTATAGAGCGGTTACAACGGCCGACAATTGTATTGGCTCCTAACAAAACTTTAGCGGCACAGCTCTACGGCGAGTTAAAAGATTTTTTTCCCGCCGCCGCAGTTGAATATTTTGTTTCCTACTATGATTATTATCAGCCTGAGGCATATGTGCCGAGTAGTGACACCTATATAGAGAAAGACGCCTCAGTAAACGACCATATAGAGCAGATGCGGCTGTCGGCAACCAAAGCTTTATTTGAACGCCCTGACACCATCATTGTCGGCACGGTATCGGCTATATATGGCTTGGGCGACCCTAAAAAGTATCTGCATATGGTGATACATTTAGATCGCGGTGATACAACCACCCAGCGTAAAATACTAAAACGACTGACTGAACTGCAATATACGCGCAACGATATTGAACTCAGACGCGGGTGTTTTAGGGTGCGCGGCGATGTTATCGATGTACATCCGGCGGAATCAGAGCGGGAAGCGGTACGCATAGAATTATTTGACGACGAGATAGAACAGCTCAGCTATTTTGATCCTCTCACTGGTGAAATTTTAGGTCAGGTGCCGCGTTTGACGATTTATCCTAAGTCGCATTATGTGACGCCCAGACAAACGATACTTGATGCGATAGAAAAAATCAAAGAAGAACTACGCACCCAACTCAATCTATTGACGCGTGCGAACAAACTCGTTGAAGCGCAACGATTGGAACAGCGTACGACTTATGATCTGGAGATGATGCACGAACTTGGTTATTGTTCAGGTATAGAAAACTACTCGCGCTATCTCAGTGGACGCAGTGCTGGACAACCACCGCCTTGTTTGCTTGATTATTTACCAGAAAACGCCCTGATGGTAATGGACGAGAGCCATGTTTCAATACCTCAATTTATGGGGATGTACAGGGGAGATCACTCGCGCAAAAAGAATCTGGTGGAATATGGTTTTAGGCTACCTTCGGCGCTGGATAACAGACCACTGAAATTTGAAGAATTTGAAGCCCTAGCCCCGCAGATGATACTGGTATCGGCAACGCCGGCAAAATACGAGAGACAGAACAGTGGAGTTGTTGTTGAGCAAGTTGTGCGTCCGACCGGGTTGGTTGACCCCGAAACTGATGTGCGACCGGTTGCCTCACAGGTAGACGATATATTGTCTGAAATTAATAAGCGGGTAGCGCGCGATGAACGCGTACTAATAACTACACTCACTAAACGTATGGCTGAAGACCTCAGCGATTATCTCGGCGAACACGATGTGCAGGTGCGCTATCTACATTCGGATATAGATACTGTAGAGCGCGTAGAGATTATTCGCGACTTGCGACTGGGTGTATTCGATGTACTGGTCGGCATCAATTTGTTGCGCGAAGGTTTAGACATTCCTGAGGTTTCCTTAGTCGCTATCTTGGATGCCGATAAAGAAGGCTATCTACGCTCCGAGACCTCTTTGGTACAGACCATAGGTCGCGCAGCCCGTCATATCAACGGCACTGCAATACTTTATGCTGATAAAATCACCCGTTCTATGCAAGCCGCCCTGGACGAAACTCACCGGCGCCGGGATAAACAACGCACCTTCAACAAACAACACGGTATCTCCCCGCAAGGTATACGAAAGAAAGTGAGCGATGTGATGGAAGGGGCACACTTGAAGCAAGCGAGCAACAAGAAGCGACGACGGGTTGCCGAAGTTAAAATTGCTGACTACGCTACACTGACTCCGGATCAAGCTATCAAGAGAATTAAAAAGCTCGAGGAACAAATGTACGCCTGCTCGCGAAACTTAGAATTTGAAGATGCTGCCCGCTTACGCAATCAAGTAGAGTTGATTAAATCACAAACATTTGGCAGTGTAGGTCAATAATATGCGATTGTTGCTAACTATATCAAACTCATTTACTTTGCTTTGTTGCTTATTATTTATGCATTCATAAATATTCTTCTACTTGAATACTGTATGGCGAGATTGTATTGCTTTATAAGGGACTTGAATTAGCCGTATACCACCCATCAAGAACAGCGACCGCTGTTCACCGCATCAAGGCACTCAAGCTATCAATGTAGTCGGTGGATAAGCTACTCATCGATTAAGGCAAAGGACACTGGCCGGCTGTCCATTCTTGGCAAGGCTGGAACCCCGATTATTTGAGTTCTACTTAGGCAAAATAACCAAGTATTATGAGACTTTTAGCATTGTACATAGGACATTTTTACTGCGGATATCTGTACCTTGACCTAGTCAGTGTGGTAAAAAGTAGATTTATGTGGTAAAAAGTAGATTTTTGTGGTATTTTTACTTCTCAATTAGTTTTCATAGAGGAGAGGGGATTATATTCCATGCCTATAACAAGAAGTATTAGAGGGGTCAACAATGTTACGGTAGACCTTAAGGGGCGCATGGGAATTCCTTCTAAGTATCGCCAATGTCTACAAGAACTATGTGACAGCAAATTGACTATAACCGCCAATATAGGCAATAGATCTATATTGATTTACCCAAGGCGTTATTGGGAACCAGTTGAGGAACAACTACAAAAATTATCATCCACCCAAACCAAGGGTTATATGCAGCGCATGATGCTCAGCCATGCCACCGACTGTGAACCAGATAATAACGGCCGTATTTTGTTACCGTCAGCTTTGCGTAAAGACATGAAAATTAAAAACAAATGTGTGTTGCTGGGCTTGGGTAATAGGTTTGAACTGTGGGAACAAAAGATATGGGATGATTATAGAGAACGAAAAATGAAAGAGATAGATGAGCGCGGGGCAGATTCGGTACTTGAAGATTTTCATTTGTGATAGCGAGATGGATAGACATGAACCGATTATGCTGAAGGAATTGATAGCAGCTATTAATATAGACAAGGATGGTTGCTATATAGATGGAACTTACGGAAGAGGTGGGCACAGTGCTGCGGTATTGGCTCGTTTGAGTGATAAAGGAAAATTGATAGCTTACGACAAGGATCTGGATGCAGAAAAGCACGCTAGGCAGCATTGGATAGGAGACCATCGTTTTGAGTTTAGAAGACAATCGCACGCGCGCTTGGGTGATTTGTTAAAACAAACACATCTGAGGGAAAAAGTGAGTGGTATTTTTTTCGATTTAGGTGTATCATCTCCTCAATTAGGGGTTGCCAAGAGAGGGTTTAGCTTTAATTTGGATGGTCCTTTGGATATGCGGATGGATACTACCGAAGGTATCACTGCTGAACAGTGGCTCAATCATGCAAGTCTAGAGGAAATAGAATATGTGTTGAGGTTTTACGGCGAGGAACCTCGGGCTAAAAGAATTGCTCAAGCTATCGTCAGTGGTCGCCCTCTCATGACTACTGGGCAATTAGCGCGAGTGATTGCAGGTAAGGCTGGAGGTAAAAACCATCCAGCCACCTGCACCTTTTTCGCAATCCGTCTTTTTATCAACCAAGAACTAGAAGATTTATCTAAAGCACTGAATAGTGTTTTGGATTTATTGAAAAGCGGTGGGCGGCTTGCTGCTATCGCCTTTCATTCTTTGGAAGATCGTATTGTTAAGCAATTTATTAAAAAGCATAGCGATGTGCCACCTACGGTGCGTGGATTACCAGCCGCGACAGATACTGAGGTAGTGCTACGGTTGAAGAAAATTAACCGCTTGATTAGACCAAGTGCCGAAGAGATAGAGCACAATCCGCGTGCCCGTAGCGCGCGACTTAGAGTTGCAGAGAAAATATGAACTGGCTATATAACGATAGATTGATAATCGCAGTTATTGTAATTGGGATATTTATATCCGCATACGCAATGGTAATCGTCAAGAGTTACTATCTTAGGGCTTTTGTAGAATCCGAATCTCTGCAAAGCGAACGCGATGTTTTACAAGATGAATGGAGTCGCCTACAAACCGAAAATAGCACATTGCGCATGCCTGGCTATGTGGAGAAATCAGTGGCCAAACTTAACATGATTTACCCGCGTAGAGAAATTCCGATTATCGTGCAATGAGTTCTATGAATACTAAGCATAGCAGACGCAAAGAGCCGTTTAATTTTAATAATTTTTGGCGGCGTATGTTTTTAGCGGTACTGTTTTCAATAGCTGCACTTGGCTTAATTGGACGCGCCATATACTTGCAGAACGACCCTCGCTTAGCACAAGAAAATAAAGACAATTCACGTTATTTACGTACTGTTGAAGTACCTGCCTATCGCGGGTCAATCACCGATAGGCACGGTACTTTGCTTGCGATTAGTGCACCGGTTTATGCTGCGTCAATAGATCTTCTGAGATTTAATGATAAACATATAAATGAAATCGCTGAAGCGTTAGACATTGAAGAGAGCAAGTTGCGTACCAAGATAATGGATGCCAAAGGCAGAGAATTTTTGTATCTCAAGCGGCATATTAATCCACAGGTTGCCGAGCAGATAGATTTCCTAAAAGTAGACGGACTTCATTTAGATCAAGTCTATAAACGCTTTTATCCAGCTGGTGAAATTGCTGCTCATGTTGTCGGCTTAACCGATGTCGATGGCATAGGCATAGAAGGCATGGAGATGAATACTGATGAATATCTACGTGCAGTGCCTGGGTCAAAACAGATTATGGTTGATGCGAAAAAGCGTACCATGCGCACGGTAAAGTTGATAGATGCACCTCGCAACGGCAAAACTGTGGCTTTGAGTATAGATCAGCGCATTCAGTATTATGCGTATCGCGCACTTAGGAATGCAATTGCAAAATATAATGCAGAATCTGGATCAGTGGTTGTGGTCAACGCGCAGAGTGGTGAAATCATCG
Source organism: Chromatiales bacterium (assembly GCA_014323925.1). Taxonomy (NCBI): domain Bacteria; kingdom Pseudomonadati; phylum Pseudomonadota; class Gammaproteobacteria; order Chromatiales; species Chromatiales bacterium. Next base: position 56,369 of record JACONC010000001.1, read on the forward strand.
TTGCGGTTAATTATCCCTCGTTTAACCCGAATGATCATAGATATGAATTTGCCGATAGACATCGAAACCGAATGGTAACCGACACTTTTGAACTCGGTTCTACGGTTAAGCCTATGGTCGTTGCTGCCGGCATAGACAGCGGTGCTTTAGAAGAGGATTTGGTTATTGACACTAATCCAGGTTATATTCGGCTAAGTAGCGGTAAGGAAATAAAAGACATACGAAACTACGGAGAACTAGATATCACCGATATTATAGTGAAGTCGAGCAATATAGGTATTAGTAAGATTGTACAAAAAATATCTAGCGAGGTGTTGTGGAATTACTTGAAAAATATTGGTTTCGGCGAGATCCCTGGCACGATATTCCCGGGAGAAGGGATCGGCAAGTTGCGTCATTATGCGAACTGGAGCCCGACTGATCATCAAGTGATATCATACGGTTACGGGGTGTCAGCCTCACCGCTACAACTGGCGATAGCGTATACTGCTTTTGCCAATGATGGTTGGCAGCCTAATCCGACCTTTATAAAGGATAATCCCTATTTTACTAAGCGGCAGGTGTTTGCACCCGCAACTGCAAAGCTTGTTAGAAAGATGTTGCGGAAGGTGGTATCTGAGGAAGGTACCGGTAAATTGGCAAAGATCAAAGGTTTCACAACTGCAGGTAAAACTGGCACAGTCAGAAAATCTACCAACGATCAAGGCGATGACAACGAATATACATCAATGTTTGCTGGCTTCGCTCCTATACAGCAACCTAATTTTGTATGCGTAGTCATCATCGATAAACCTCGTGGTGATGATTATTACGGAGGGGTGGTTGCGGCACCGGTATTTGCCGATATTATGGCGGCAACCTTACGCTTTATGAATTTCAAATATGATGAGTCAATGACATTTGATATCTCTAAGGCATCGTCGTCGCTTGCGCATTGACTAATGAATAGGCATCGGTTATCAATGTTGACGAATGATTTAGTGTACATAAAAGATGTTGATGATGTTGATGTGACCGGCGTAGCTAATCATAGCGCAAATGTGCAACCGGGAGATCTATATATGGCGTTAGAGGGAGAGTATCATCATGGTTTGGATTTTCTACCCGATGTTGTTGAGCGCGGTGCTAATGCGGTGCTCTGGGAAGGTAGCAAAGAACCAATTTATTCGTCTACTATACCAATGGTTAAGATACCGAACCTCCGCTTTAATATGGGTGTCATTGCCGATCGTTTTTTTGATCATCCGTCTGCAGCTATTGATGTGATTGCGGTGACCGGTACTGACGGTAAATCTTCGGTGAGTCATTTTATCGCCGAAGGCCTGTCTGACGCCGAGCAACCATGTGGCTTAGTAGGCACCTTGGGTTACGGTTGCTTTGGCGATTTACAATCATCCACTCATACTACACCCGATGCATTGACTTTACATAGAATAATTTATCAGCTAAAACAACGCGCTATTAACAAGGTAGTCATTGAAGCCTCGTCGCATGGTTTGGTACAAGGACGGCTGAATGGTTTAGCCATAGATACTGCAGTTTTTACTAATCTAGGTCGCGACCATTTAGATTATCACGGCTCGCTCACCAAGTATATGCAAGCAAAGCGCAAGTTGTTTGAATTTGACAGCCTAAAGACAGCAGTAATCAATGCTGACGATACACACTCTGAGACGATGATGCAAGCGTGTCACCGAGGGGTGACGGTTTTGAGTTATTCTAAAAAATCACCGACGGCTGCCGCTTATTTAATGAAAGTTGAGAACCGTAGACAAGGTCTAGCATTGCGTATTTCGGTTTTAGGTGAAATCGTGGACATAGAGACCCGCTTGTTCGGTGGTTTTAATATTTATAACCTTCTGGCAACTCTGTTAGTGTTGATTAATCATGGATTGAGCACTGACCAGGCAGCCGAACGGCTAGCCCAAATTCATACAGTAGATGGACGAATGCAGTGTTTCGCTGGCAATAACGCACCGACGGTATTTATTGATTATGCGCACACGCCGCAGGCTCTGGAGCAGGCTCTAAAATCTTGTAGAGATTATACCGCTGCTGATTTGATTTGTGTATTCGGTTGCGGCGGTGAGCGCGACATTGGCAAACGGCCGTTGATGGGAGAAATTGCCCAAAACTATTCGGATTATATTGTTATCTGCGACGACAATCCTCGATGCGAAGATGCCCAAAAGATTTGCGATGATATCTTAAAGGGTATAGGCAAGACTCTAAAGCATCGCGTGATACACGACCGTGCAGAAGCAATAACAACAGCGATTAAAACTGCAAGACCCGGTGATGTGGTTTTAGTGGCTGGCAAAGGACACGAGCGTTATCAATTAATAGGAGGCGAATGTAAGCCATTTAACGATGCCGATTGTATACAAAAAGCACTAGGGGATTATCAATGATGTGGTTGAGTTTGCGTGAAATTGCCCAGATGACAAAAGGTACTTTATTAGGTGCCGACACCTCTTTGACCGGTGTTGGCATTGACAGTCGTACGATAAATAAAGGAGATTTGTTCGTCGCAATTAAAGGCGCGCGGTTTGATGGTCATGACTACCTGGAGGCTGCAGCTACATCGGGTGCAGTTGCGGCGCTGGTCTCTGAGCCAAGCACCAGCATTTTGCCGCAGGTGCGAGTACCCAATACCCTGCAAGCATTAGCCGATCTAGCTACCCAGTGGCGTCGTCGTCTTAAAATTAAGGTTTTAGCGTTAACTGGTAGTAACGGTAAGACAACTACCAAAGAGATGATTAGAAGTATTTTAGATAATTGTCACCAAGTTATCGCTACACCCGGTAATTTGAATAACCACATAGGCGTGCCGCTGACTTTGCTTTCTATGCGCAAACAGCACGATATCGCAGTAGTAGAAATGGGAGCTAATCATCCGGGTGAGATTGGCCACCTGTGCGGTATCGCAAAACCGGATATCTCGCTACTACTCAATGCTGCAGCTGCACATATAAGCGGTTTTGGCAGCTTAGATGGCGTTGCCAAAGCAAAGGGTGAAATATTAGAGAACTTAGCCGAGTCGGGTACTGCGATATTGAATAAAGACGATACTTACTATGCGTATTGGCGACGACTTATTAAAGGACAGCGAGTGTTGAAATTCGGTTTATCTAACAACGCTGATTTTTATATGCTTGCTAAGCAAGGCTCAATGGTGCGACTGAGTTTAGCAGGGACCGTGCGTAGTTGTCGTATACGATTATTGGGGATTCATAATGTAGCCAATGCCTTAGCAGCGGCGGCAGCGAGTTATGCGGCTGGAGCAAGCATTGATGACATCGTCGTCGGATTAGAGTCAACATCTCCGGTCGCTGGCCGTTTAGTGATGTATAACGGTATAAACGGAGCACATTTAATAGATGATAGTTACAACGCGAACCCCGACTCTTTAGCTGCTGCTCTGGCAGTGCTTGAGCAAGCACCAGGAGAACACTGGTTAGCACTTGGTGCGATGGCCGAGTTGGGTGAGCAATCTGAACTGTTGCACGCAAGTGCTGGTAAACAAGCGAAATCTATGAATGTCGACCGCCTCTTTGCGGTGGGTGACGCGGCCGCAATAGCAGCTGATAATTTCGGCAAAGGTGGCGAATTTTTTACTAGTGTTGATGCTCTAATCCCGCATATTAAAGCGCAACTAAAGCCCGGAGTGAGTCTGTTGGTTAAAGGTTCGCGTAGTGCGACGATGGATCGTCTAGTGTCGGCGTTATTGCCGACTGCCGAAGTTAAACATTAAGGAGGCATGCAGTGTATCATTTGAGCGATTTTTTATTGGAACTGAATAGCGGTTTCAATGTTCTGCAATACATCACGCTACGCACGGTTTTTGCAACAATCACTGCGCTGTTAATTAGCACAATTTTCGGGCCTCGGGTCATCCGATATTTAAGCCACTTAAATATCGGTGAGACAATACGTGAATTAGGTCCGCTCTCGCACTATAAGAAGCAGGGCACTCCGACAATGGGCGGCTTATTAATTATTATCACTGTAGTATTTTCAACTCTATTATGGGTGGATATTTATAATCGTTATATAGTAATAGCATTGGCAACTATGTTGATGTTTGGTGTGTTGGGAGGTATAGACGATTATCTTAAAATCAAGAGAGGCAAAGGTTTATCTATAAAAAATAAGTTTTTATGGCAATCGTTACTTGCCTTTATCATTGCCTACACGGTGTATAGTAGTGCGCAGTACCCCGCCGAATTAGAACTGATAGTACCGTTCTTTAAGGACATTGTTTGGGATATAGGCTGGTGGTTTGTGTTGCTTGCTTATTTGACTATAGTGGGGACCAGCAATGCGGTTAATTTGAGCGACGGCTTGGATGGCTTGGCAGTATTACCGGTTGCGCTGATCGCTGCGGCTTTGGGTATTTTCGCTTATGTTAGTGGACATATTAATTTTGCCAACTACTTGAATTTTCCCTATTTACCCGAAGCAGCCGAACTGACCGTCTTTTGCGGTGCATTAGCTGGAACTGCTCTGGGATTTTTATGGTTCAATACTTATCCGGCGAAAGTGTTTATGGGCGATGTTGGAGCGCTGTCCTTGGGTTCAGCACTTGCAATTATTGCTATCTTGGTACGGCAGGAGTTTTTGCTCGTTATCATGGGCGGTATATTTGTTGCTGAAGCACTATCGGTTATTTTGCAGATAGCATCTTTCCGCTTGACCGGCAAGCGTATTTTTAGGATGGCACCGTTGCACCACCATTTTGAATTAAAAGGTTGGCCCGAACCGACTGTAATAGTTCGGTTTTGGATCATAACTTTGCTGTTGGTACTGGTCGGCTTGGCGACATTAAAAATTAGATAGCCCATCATCAAATGATCATAACAATGACTCAAGCGTATCAATTTTTAATTATTGGTTTGGGTGTGACCGGCTTGTCGGTCGCGCAATTTTTATATCGACGCGGTATCTCTTTTGCAGTAGCCGATCATTGCCAGCAACCATCGCAATACGATGCGTTGCTCGAGTTTGCGCCTGACGCGCAGATATACACTGGCGATATTAAGCGGCAATACATACAACAAGCCGAACAGGTGGTAGTGAGTCCGGGCGTTTCGGTTAAGCATCTAAAAGCCATTCAACCTGATATGAAAAAGGAGCGGTTTATAAGCGATATAGAATTATTCGCTCGTTATGCGCCTCACTGCCCAGTTGCTGCGATTACCGGAACCAACGGCAAAAGCACGACGACTGCATTATTGACTGATGCGGCAAAATGTGCCGGACTCAATGCGGTCGCTGGCGGTAATTTAGTCGGAGATTATCCTGACAGTATGCCAGCATTGGATTTAATAGACCACTGTAACAATGTAGAACTTTATATTTTGGAGCTGTCTAGTTTTCAGTTGGAGACGACTTACAGCTTATGTCCCAGAGTATCAGTGATCTTAAATATAAAGCCCGATCATTTAGATCGGTACGATTCTTTTAACGACTATATAAGTGCAAAATTACACATCCATAAAAACAGTTCAGCAATAGTCGTTAACCGAGAGGATATACCGATATCAATACCAGCGAATGTGCAGTATTTGAGTTTTGGATTTGATAAGGGTTTACCTGGGCATTTCGGAATCATAGTAAAGGAAGGACTTAGATATATTGCTTGCGGAGACCAAACATTAATCTCTGAATCTGATATCGCACTACCCGGCGATATTGGTTTGCTCAATACTATGGCAATGTTTGCGATGGGATATACGCTTGGTTTGTCGGTTGAGGCGATGTGTAAAGCGGCTACTAAATTTCATGGATTGGCGCATCGCATGCAGCATATAGGGCAGCATTCAAGTGTCGATTGGTACGATGACTCTAAAGCGACCAATGTTGCGGCAACTTGTGCAGCATTGCGCTCAGTAGATAGACCAGTTGTACTGATTGCCGGCGGCATGGGCAAAGGTGAAGACTTTAAGCCGTTAGCGGATATGTCGGTACCTAGAGTGCGAGCTCTCGTACTAATGGGTAAAGATGCTGAGGCGATAGCCACAGCGATAGCCGGTCGTATCCCTTATACTCTAGTCAAAGATATGCAACAAGCGGTACGCTGTGCTGCGGATTACGCGCAACCTGGCGATTGTGTATTGTTGTCGCCAGCCTGTGCTAGTTTAGATATGTACTGCGATTATAGGGAACGTGGCGAGGTTTTTACCGCTGCCTATAGGGAATTGAACTGATGCACAGCGCAATCTTCAGGCACGATTTTTACACCGGCTATAACAAGTCTCTTTGCTGGTATATAACAATTTTATCAGGTTTAGGAGTCGTGATGATTGCCTCAGTTTCGTTTGGTGTGGTTGGCGGTGATGCATTTCATCACTCGCTGAGAAAACTGGTATACCTTATGTTATCGTTGGGATTAGCTGCTGTTATATGTTCGCTACCAGCGTCGACGATTTTTAACCGCGGCGGCACCTTGGTATTCTTGTCTATTATCATACTCCTCCTAGTTTTCCTTCCTATAATAGATAAAGAAACCCATGGTAGCCGCCGTTGGTTGGATTTTCAATTTTTTACTGTTCAACCAGCCGAGTTTGTTAAGTTGTTTATGATTATATTTGTTGCTGATTATATTGCTCGCCATTATAAGAAAATTTCGACTGGTTGTTTAGAGTTTGCCAAACCGATATTTGTCGGAATACTTGTTACCGGATTATTATTGCTCCAGCCTGATTTTGGTACTGCGTTTGTTATTTTGGTGGTTATATTAGGTATGCTATTTTTAGCGCCAGTGCGCTTGAGATATTTTTTGCCTAGTATAATGGTTTGCTGTATAGCATTGCTATCGGTAATGATAGCAGCACCGTATAGGAAGGAGCGGGTGCTTACTTTTCTTGATCCTTGGCAGCATCGTTACGATGCAGGATTTCAACTGATAGAATCCCTTATTGCGGTTAAAAACGGTGGTTGGTTTGGTGCTGGCTTAGGCAATAGCATACAAAAATTTTCTTATTTACCCGAAGCACATACCGATTTTATTTTAGCGATTATTGGCGAAGAGCTTGGTATCGTTGGAGTATCCTTGTTGATTTTATTGTTTTTCTTTTTAACGCGGTGTTGCTTTTTAATAGCGCAAAGAGCGCAGGCGCAAGGATTTTTGGCCTATACTTACTACGCTTACGGTATTGGTATTTGGCTCTCTGTGCAGTTTCTAATCCATGCTGGCGTTGTTTTAGGTTGCTTGCCAACCAAAGGTATTACTTTACCATTTATTAGTGCCGGCGGTAGTAGCCTGTTAGCACTGTTCGCGGCAGTCGCACTACTGATGCGTATCAATTACGAGATATCTAACCCGACCAGAGGGCATCTAAAGCGTGGCTATTAAGACGCCATTGGTGGTTATTATGGCAGGTGGTACGGGTGGCCATGTATTTCCGGGTATCGCCGTCGGGCGTAGACTAAAAGCGCGGCGTATAGATGTGTTATGGCTCGGCACACTAAACGGATTTGAATGCAACATTGTGCCTAAGGAGCAGATTAATTTTATAGGTGTGCGCGTAAAAGCTTTGCGCGGTAAGAAGATATTAAATTGGCTGACAGCACCGTGGTTTTTGAGCATGGCGTTTTGGAAGATATTGTTGCAATTTATTAAATGCCGCCCATCTTTAGTGTTGGGTATGGGAGGATTTGTTACCGGTCCTGGCGGCGTCGTTGCTTATATACTAGGCATTCCTCTAATCATCCACGAACAAAATGCGATTGCCGGCTTAACCAACAAATGTTTGGCATTTTTGAGCGACCGTATCCTATGCGGATTCCCCGATACATTTAAGTCTAAAAATGCTGTTTGGGTGGGTAATCCAGTGCGCCGCGAAATGAGAGGTGAACATTTGACCACATCACCACCAACACAGCGGCTACATTTGTTGGTTGTCGGTGGTAGTTTAGGTGCAAGTTTTCTCAACCAAACGGTGCCACAGGCAATCTCTTTAATTGGCGAGGAACTACGCCCTGAAGTCAAACATCAAACTGGCAAAGGACATCTAGAAGAGACTATGTCGTATATAAAAGCAGTTAAAAAAACGAACTATCAGGCGTTTGAGTTTGAACAGCGGATGGACAAACTTTATCAGTGGGCTGATTTAGTTTTGTGCAGAGCAGGGGCTATGACATTGGCAGAGATCTGCGTAGCTGGCTGTCCGGCGATTTTAGTGCCGTATCCGCATGCGGTTGATGATCATCAAACCGCAAATGCTCGCTATCTAGTTGCCAAGAATGCCGCAGTATTAGTCTCGCAAGATCGTTTGACCGCTACCAAACTAGCCGATTTACTGTGCCGATTTATACGAGACAGAAGATATTTATATAAGATGTCCGAAGCAGTTAGGGATCTAGCAGTGCCTGATGCCGATGAAAAAATTGCCGATATATGTATTGCGGAGATGGCAGTGTGAAAACTGGTAGCGATATAAGAGGTATGTACGACAACATGGGCGTAATACATTTTGTCGGTATCGGTGGTATTGGTATGAGCGGCATCGCCGAAGTATTATTTGATATGGGCTGTAAAATACAGGGCTCGGATGTCGCAAGTAGTGCAACAACTGACCAGCTCAAAGCACTTGGAATCAGAGTTCACATAGGTCATCGCGCAGACTATATTGAGGGTTGCAGTGTTGTCGTAGTATCCTCGGCTATCACCAATGACAACCCCGAAGTTCTAGCCGCGCGACTACATAATGTGCCGGTCATTAAACGTGCTGAAATGCTCGCTGAGTTAATGCGTTTTCATTTTGGTATTGCGGTCTCAGGTACGCACGGCAAAACGACGACTACCAGTTTAATCGCCGCGATTCTGACTCACGCCGAGTTGGATCCAACTTTTGTTATTGGCGGTAAAGTAAATAGTCATGGCGCTAATGCTCGTTTGGGAGGAAGTCAGTATCTGATTGCCGAGGCCGACGAGAGCGATGCTTCTTTCCTACATTTGCAGCCGATGATGTCGGTGGTAACAAATATCGATGCCGATCATTTAGTTGCCTACTCAAATAGATTTGATTTTTTACAAAATGCATTCGTCGATTTTGTGCATAATCTGCCATTTTACGGCATTGTGATTGCGTGTAATGAAGACCCTATAGTACGTCGCGTGATCCCTCGTTTAGAGCGTCGTTGCTTGACCTATGGTTTTGACGCAGATAGCGATTTTGTTGCCGAGAATCTGCGTATCGAAGGGATGACTAGTCATTTCGCACTACGGTTGCCCGATGAAGATAAAACATATCAATTCATGTTAAATCTACCCGGTCGACATAATGTATTGAATGCACTGGCAGCGATAGCGGTGGGAATTAAATTACAGGTGGATATGCAAGTAATCGCTGATGCTCTAGCCAAGTTTCAAGGCATAGGACGACGGTTGCAGAGTTATGACATGTTACAAATGACCAACGGTCAGGTGCATCTAATAGACGACTACGGACACCATCCCAATGAGATTAAAGCAGTGCTTAATGCACTGAGCGATATGCAGCGATGGCAGCGTAAGGTGTTGATATTTCAGCCGCACCGCTACACGCGCACGCACGAGTTGTTTAACGATTTTTGTGATGTACTAGGCGAAGTTGACGAGTTAATTTTGCTTGATGTTTATGCTGCTGGTGAGGCACCTATCAAAGGTGCGGATAGCGATACTTTAAGTAAGGCAATACGCGCACACGGACAGTTAATACCTGTTTATGTCAAAGATATCGAAGAGGTGCCAGAAGTTCTGGATGCGGTGGTGCAAGACGGTGATGTTGTGCTGACGATGGGTGCTGGTTCCATCGCTAAGCTCCCGGCACTCCTCGTTAGTCGTTTTCGCACTACGAACTTTCCATCTTAAGGAGTGTCATCGTGATCTTGCAATGCAACACTAATAATCTCAAAGGCATATTGGATTTTAACCATAGTCTAAAGCGCCTGAATACCTGGCGGGTGGGTGGTGCTGCCGAGTGTTTTTTCAAAGCCGATGATATTGATGCTTTGACTTATTTCCTAGAATATTGCGCTGCTGATTATCCTATATTCTATTTGGGTTTGGGTAGCAATGTATTGGTTAGGGACGGCGGTATTAAAGGCATTGTAATCAGTCTTGGTTCTGGATTCAATTGGATAGAGCAGCATACCGAAAAGACTACTTGTGCTGGTGCCGGTGTCAGTTGTGCGCAACTGGCGCGCTTTTATGTTAACTATGGGTTGTCAGGATTGGAATTTATGGCCGGTATTCCTGGTACCCTGGGAGGCGCACTGAGTATGAATGCTGGTGCTTTCGGTAGTGAGATTTGGCAATATGTAGTTGCGATAGAGACGATTGATAGACGAGGAGAGAGACGAAGATGGCTGCGGGATGAATTAGATGTAGGCTATAGGTTTGCAGATATACCTCAGGATGAATGTATTATTTCCGCTGAGTTTAAGCGCCCGGCTATAAGCGAGAACAAAGCTAAATTGCGAGAACAGCTTAAAAAATACTTAGCTATGCGTAATCAAACTCAGCCGATTAATATGCCGAATTGTGGTTCAGTGTTTAAGAATCTACAAGGCAGTTCGGCCGGACAGCTTATCGACGAATGTGGGTTGAAGTCGTATCGTATAGGCGATGCGATGATTTCGGACAAACACGCTAATTTTATAATCAATAGAGGCCGTGCCACAGCTGACGATATAGAAAAATTAATAACGCATATTCAATCGGTTGTAATGGAGCGTAGTGGTGTGTATCTACAGCCGGAGGTTGTAATCGTCGGAGAGCGTGATGACTGAGTTTGGTAAAGTCGGGGTATTGATGGGTGGTTGGTCATCTGAGAGAGCTATTTCTTTAAAGAGCGGTGCTGCAGTGCTTGAGGCATTAGAAGAATCGGCAGTCGATGCGGTTGCCTATGATTTGCAGCCAGCTACCGTAGCTTCTCTGGTTACCGCTTCTCTTGATTGCGCTTTTATCGTAATGCATGGACGAGGTGGAGAGGATGGTACTTTACAAGGTATGTTGGAAATACTTGGAGTGCCGTATACCGGCAGCGGCGTGCTTGCCTCAGCATTGTCTATGAACAAGGTAATTAGCAAGCAAATCTGGTTGAACCAAGGATTACCGACACCACCTTTTGTGATTGTCGATCAACGATCGGATATCGCAGATCTGAGCGCCCAAGTCGGGTTACCTTTTGCACTTAAACCTATCAGTGAAGGTTCTAGTATCGGGGTGTATAAGGTAGAAAGCGAGGGCGACTTTGCGGATGCGAAATCCACTACTATGCAAGTTTCCGAAGCAATATTCGCCGAGGCCTGGATAGCGGGAGATGAATATGCAGTGACTTTATTGGAAGATAGAATTCTACCGCCTATACGCCTGCAACCATCGCGTACATTCTACGACTACACTGCAAAATACGAAGATAGCGGCACGCGTTATCATTGTCCGTGCGGGTTGCCGCCGCAGGCACTTGAAAAATTAGAGGACTTGTGTATGCGAGCATGCCAAGCCTTAGGTATTAAAGGGTGGGGACGGGTTGATGTAATACGCGATCACGAGGGGCAGTTTTGGCTACTTGAAGTCAACACTGTGCCAGGACTCACTAGGCGTAGTTTGGTACCAATGTCGGCTAAAGCGGTAGGCCTCGATTTCAGGAGTTTGATACTTAAAATACTGGCAACGGCGAGAGGTACTTTGCGGTGAACTATTCAATGCCCTATAAACAGTATCGCACGCATAAATTCTTAAGCCACCAGTTGATGAATTATATGCCACCTGCTTTGTTATTTTGTTTTATTATCACTATCTTAGTAGCCGCTGAGTATCTACATATAGACTGGAACCGACTGTTATTTAATCAGGTAAACCAAATACTCATAGAAGGCGAATACAAAAATATTGATGGATTTGAAATAAAGCAATTGTTATTGCCCCTCAGAGGTAGCACTATTAATAAATCGAAGATGGATACCATCGCCAAGCAATTGGAAGAATTACCGTGGGTTAAGAATGCTTTAATCAAGTACAACTGGTTGGATAACACTCTTGTTGTGATCTTGCAGCAGCGCACCGCAGTTGCTTATTGGAGAGGACAAGCTCTGCTTGATGCCGATGCTGAGGTGTTTGTATCAAACTTAGTAGATAACGAAGATATGCCCATACTGGATGCTGATGTCGGTCGTGAAAAGCATATGCTTGATTTTTATAGACAGTTGAGCGAATGGCTGAGTCCGGTCGGTTTCCAAGTCATACATGTGCACGAAGATGCGACCCGCTCTTATACCGTGCAGTTGGCTGATGCTCCGCGTTTGATTTTAGGCAGACACCTAGTTGAACAGCGTATTAAAAGATTTATCGACGCGTATAGAGCTGGTTTTGTTGACTATATAGATCGCGTTGCCTGTATAGATTTGAGGTATCTAGATGGCTTTGCGGTGCGTTGGAAAAAGGATGGAGCGGTGCAGTCGTGTTAGTTGCACTGGACATAGGCACAAATAAAATTGTCACACTGGTCGCAGATGTTCAACAGGACGGTGAACTTAACATTCTCGCATCTGCGATTAATGTATCTAAAGGTATGAGAAGAGGTATCGTGATAGATATGGAGGAAATGGTCTCTGCAATACGTAAATCAGTGGAAGAAGCAGAGATAATGCTAGACGGTAAGATAGACTCAGTCTATGTGGGTATTTCCGGCAACCATGTTGAAGGGGTGTTGAGCGACGCCGTTGCATCTATACACGACGGCGAAGTTTCCGACTTTGATATGAGCAATGCGGTTGAAACCGCCAAAACAATTCAGATACCTGATAATCAAGAGATACTGCATGCTTTCCCTCGTGAATTTAAAGTAGACAGTGAGTCGAATATCAGAAATCCTGAAGGGATGGCCGGGCGACGCTTAGAAGCGACAGTTTATATGATAACTGGTGGTAAATATCAAATCCGCAATATCAGAAATTGTGTTGAAAGATGTGGACTGAGAATAGACGATATAGTGTTGGAACCCATTGCTTCTGGGATGGCGGTGTTGACCGTCGATGAGCGTGAGCTGGGTGTTTGTATGATAGATATAGGTGGCGGTACTACTGATATTGCCATTTATACGAAGGGAGGAATTATAAATACTGGGATTATCCCAGTCGCCGGTGACCATGTAAGCAACGATATTGCCAAAGTTTTGCGCACGCCTCCGAACTACGCTGAGGAACTCAAACTAAAATACGGATGTACTAAACGCTGCGTTAAAAATAGCAATGAGACAGTAGAAGTGCACGCGTTATCTGACGATTGTCCGACAATGAATCGTAAACGGCAGAATTTAGCAGAAGTGATAGAAGCTCGATATGCCGAGATCTTTAAATTAGCATTAGAACATATACAGAAGAATTTTGAAAAAGATGTGATAGCCGGCATCGTATTGACTGGAGGGGGAGCTAAGTTAGAGGGTGTTTGCGATTTAGCTGAGGAGATTTTTAATATGCCGGTGCGTGTGGGAGTTCCGCAGCAACCTAAAAGTGCCCAAAGCTATTTGTCCGATCCGATTTATGCGACTGGTTTCGGCTTATTACTCTATGCCAGGGATTTTACTACGCCGGTGGAGAACAACAAGTCGGCACTTGAGCGTCTTAAAACCTTTTACTTACAAACTAAACGATTTTTTCAAATTCAATTTTAATCCAATTCACTGATAGGAGGTATATACAATGATTGAATTAGCAGAGGATAAAAAGCCCAGAGGTGCCGTCATCAAAGTAATCGGCGTGGGTGGGTGCGGTTGCAATACTGTCAACTATATGATGTCCAAGAGGCTCGAAGATGTTGATTTTATTTGTGCCAATACTGATGTACAAGCTCTATCCGGTAGTACAGCGCAAAATATACAGCTGGGTGCAGACCTGACTAAAGGGTTGGGTGCCGGTGGCAGTCCGCAAGTAGGTAACGATGCAGCAAAGGAAAACGCCGATCAAATACGTCAGGTCGTCGAAGGTTGTGATATGTTATTTATTACTGCCGGTATGGGTGGCGGCACTGGTAGCGGTGCTTCGCCGGTGATTGCCGAGATAGCTAAAGAGCACGGTGTTTTAACTGTTGCAGTTGTCATAAAACCTTTTGAATACGAGAAGGGTAAACGCATGGAAATTGCCGAACACAGTGTTGCCGAGCTGAGCAAGCACGTTGATTCATTGATAGTCATATCAAACGAAAAGTTGTGCTCAGTAGTCGGAGTTGATACTGAGCTGGAAGCTACGATGGAGAAAGCGCACGATGTGCTATACAGTGCAGTGCAAGGCGTCGCTGAATTGATTACTCGCAAGGGATTAATCAATCTAGACTTTGCCGATATCAAGACAGTGATGTCTGCTTCGGGTAGAGCGATGATTAGTTCGGGTTCTGCGGAAGGTGATGATCGGGCAAGCGAGGCAATTGACAATGCCATTCAAAATCCATTACTCGAGGATATGGATTTGAGAGATGTGCGTGGGCTACTCGTCAATATAAGCAGTGCTAATATCACTGTAAAAGAAATCAAAGAGATAGGAGATAGAATAGGAGATATAGTTGCAGACGACGCTGATTTTAAGATGGGAGTTGTAGCCGATGAAGATATGGGTGGTGCGATACGTGTTACAGTGGTCGCAACCGGCATCAATACCGAATCCGACCCTCAGACTGAAGTTGAATCCGCAACCGTTGCTACGGAGGTGCAACCCGAATCGGTAACTTTGACAGCGATAAAAGGTGGTAATGAGTCATCTTCTTCGGCGGATGCCGAAAAAGGTGGCAATGAGTCATCTTCTTCGGTGGATGCCGAGGTAGCTTTCCCCAAACAGCAAGATAAAGATGAGCAGTACAATAAGTTGCTTGACATACCGGCATTCTTACGCAATCAGGTAGATTAGCGCGTTGAATTCTTAAATTAAACCACGAGAGGATGATTATGTTTAACTCAAAATTAGTCAATGCTTTTGCATTGCTGTCGTTAGCTGTGCTGCTGGGTGCTTGTGTGGGTACTACGGAAGTAGATTTTGAACCCGTAGAACCCGTAGCGACCGAAGTTGTAATTGCCGAACCCGCTGAGGAAGAGGTGGTCGTGACTGAGCCGCCCCCGCCGCCTCCGGAAATTAAGGCCTATCAAACGGATATCGTCGCTACCGCCGAACAATTGTATGGCACTGATCCCGGCCATTCTATGAATATTGCATATCAACAGGCTGTTGCCCTCGACCCGACGCTTGGTTATACGGTAATCTATTTTGATTTTAATAGATCGCAGATCAAAGAGGATGCTCGTGATCTATTGTCCCGTCATGCTAGCTTTATGCAAGAGAATCCTACGGTGAGATTGCGTATCGAAGGACACGCAGACCAACGCGGCACCAGCGGCTATAATTTAGCTTTGGGAGAGTCCCGTGCGAACGCAGTGCGTACTTTATTGGTAGCTTATGGGATAGATAGCTCACGCATTTCTATAGTCAGCTATGGTGAAGAGCAACCGGCGGATGACGGCATCACTGAGGAAGCATTTAAGCTCAATCGGCGCGCCGAACTGATTTACCCGTAGCGGTAATGCTTTGTACAGAAGCTATCTATACTATGCTAGTGCTGATTCTCTAAAAAACTGAGGAACTTAGTTCTTCTAGCGAGCGTAGTATATTCGGGTCATCGCTCAGTGCAAGACTGATGCAGTGTTGCACCGCTGCAGGAGCTGCAATGCCAGCGGCGATTAGTTTGGCGGTATGTACCAACAAGCGAGTACTAGCTCCTTCGTCTAAGCCGTTGTCCTTTAAGTTGCGTGTCATATTGGCGAAACGTACTAAATTTTCTGCGGCTTTGCTATCTATGCTAGTTTCTTTGCATAAAATCTCCTGTTCTATTTCGGCTTTGGGGTAATTAAATTCTATTGCCACAAAACGCTGTCGCGTACTTTGTTTGAGGTTTTTCAGCACGCTTTGGTAGCCGGGATTGTAGGAGACTGTCATACAGAAATTTTCATCGGCGTTAATTAATTCACCGCGTTTTTCTATCGCCAGCAGACGCCGATCGTCGCACAAAGGATGAATAACGACAGTAGTGTCCTTGCGTGCTTCAACGATTTCATCCAAATAGCATATACAGCCGTAGCGCACTGCACGGGTTAAAGGACCGTCTATCCAAGCCGTCTCATTGTCTTTTAGTAAATAGCGTCCGACTAAATCCGATGTGCTTAAATCGTCGTGGCACGAGACGGTAATCAGTGGTTTTTTTAGCCGCCACGCCATATATTCTATGAAGCGCGTTTTTCCGCAACCAGTGGGACCTTTGAGTAGAATAGGTAATTTATTTTCAAAAGCTTTGGTATAGACTTCTATTTCATCGCCAGTACCTAGATATAGTGGCTCTTTATTAATTAAGTATTCTTGTACTTCCATCTTTAGATGTGGTCAAATTTTTCTAGTCTTTTATCAATCAAAGTTTTTTTCATTTTCACATAGTTCGGCAAGCCGTTTTCGTAAGGAGGATAGTCTTCGCCTTCGATTAAAGGGCGTATATAGTTCTTGCAGGCTGCTGAGATACCATAGCCACTCTGGTCGATATATTCTTTAGGTAAAGTGTTCTCTTGATTGGCAACATCCTCAAGCTTGGCAGTGCCGACTTTCCATGAATAGGGTTCATCGGACAACCGAACTATGGTTGTCATCACTGCATTATATCCGTCTAAAGCAAGTTCGAGTGCTTTTTTTCCTAACGCATACGCGTGTTCTACATCGGTTTTTGAGGCAATATGTCGCGCTGAGCGTTGCAGATAGTCTGCGACTGCCCAATGATATTTATAACCTAGTTTATCTTTGATTATGCTCGCAATGAGAGGGGCGACACCGCCCAGTTGTGCGTGTCCGAAAGCGTCGTGCGCACCGCTCTCAGAAAGGAAGCGCCCGTCCTGATCTCTCAATCCTTCTGATGCAACGATTACGCAATAGCCTTGTTTATGCACTTGCTCTTTGACTTTGGCTAACACTTTCGCCTCGTCCCATGGCACCTCAGGGAATAAAATCAGGTGCGGTGCATCCTCTTTAGATTGGGCAGCCATTCCTGCAGCTGCAGCAATCCAACCGCTGTGCCTGCCCATGACTTCGAGTACGAAAATTTTAGTCGATGTCAAGCACATTGCTGCGACATCCAGTGCTGCTTCACGAGTGGATATGGCTATATATTTTGCAACGCTACCGTATCCTGGACAACAATCGCTCAGCGGCAGATCGTTGTCTATGGTTTTAGGTATACCAATGCAGTTTAGAGGATAACCGAAGGTGGCACTGAGTTGAGCAATTTTGAGTGTGGTATCTTGCGAGTCACCGCCGCCGTTGTAGAAGAAGCATTGGATGTTGTGTGCTTTGAATACCTCTATCAACCTTTGGTATTGAGCTCTGTTCTCATCTATACCTTTGAGTTTATAGCGGCAAGTGCCAAAAGCGCTGGCTGGTGTGTGGCCTAAGGCAGCGATATTCTCTGCACTTTCGCTGCCAGTATCTATGAGTTCTTCGTTGAGTACGCCGAGAATGCCGTTGTGTGCAGCATATATCTTATGTATTCTTTCGGGGTGTTTGCGAGCTGTTTCTATTAAACCACATGCGGTTGTATTAATAACGGCAGTGGGTCCGCCAGACTGCGCATAGAGGATATTCGCTTTATTCATAGTGCTTATTTATAATATACTATTTTCTTCACTACCCAAGTTGTTATGAGAGTTATTATATTAGGTGCACCAGGTGCCGGCAAAGGCACGCAAGCACGGTTTATATGTGAGCATTATAGAGTACCACAGATATCTACTGGCGATATGTTGCGCGAAGCGGTGGCTAAGCGCAGTGCAGCAGGTCTACAAGCCAAGTCTTATATGGCGGCAGGTGAGTTAGTTGCCGACAGTCTGATTATCGATTTAGTCAAAGAGCGTATTGCAGACCCTGACTGCAAAGCAGGATTTTTGTTTGATGGTTTCCCGCGCACGCTAGCCCAAGCGCGGGCATTAGATACACAAAAAATAGCGATAGACTATGTGATTGAGCTGTTGGTGCCTGACCAAGTGATCGTTGAACGCATTGAAGGCCGGCGCATACACGCAGCATCTGGACGCACCTATCATATAAAATATCATCCACCTAAGCTAGCGGATAAAGACGATGTGACCGGCGAGCCACTGATACAACGCAAAGATGATAAGCCTGAGGTTGTAATTCAACGTTTGCAAAATTATCATAAGCAAACCATACCGATGATTGATTATTATCGTCGTTGCGCAGCCTCAGGTAATTTGGTATACGACACCGTAGACGGAACATTGGATATCGTTAAAGTGCAGGAAAATATTATGCAAATATTGGATTTATGAAGACTCGCGTTATGGTTTGAGATTTACTTGGATTAGATGCCCTATAAGATTCGATTAAAAAACATAAGTAAACAGTTTGTCGTAGAACACGGTGAGACGATATTGGAAGCTGCGCTTAAAGCCGGCTTGAATGTTGCTTACGGATGCAATAACGGCAATTGCGGGTTGTGTGCGGCGCGCTTGCTCAACGGTAAAGTCAGTAAAATCAAGAGCTCAGATTATGCATTTAGCACCAGTCTAAAGGTACAGCATTATTTTTTGATGTGCGCTAACACACCGGCGAGTGATATAGATATTACTGCCGAAGTTGCCGACAGTAGTACGCAGATACCGGTGCAGTATTTTCGCGCTAAGTTGTCTAAGGTGGAGAGGATAGCTGAACGACTGGCGGTGGTACGCATGCGGGTTGCGCGCAGCCATCGTCTTAGGTTTATGGCTGGTCAATCAGTTTTCTTAAAACATAGCGATTATGGCAATCACCGCTTAGCCATTGCAAGTTGTCCTTGCGATGCAGGCGAGCTTGAATTTCATATAAAATGCGACGACAACCAAGCGCCGCGTAGTTTTTGTGAGCAATATCGCATCGGTGAATGGTTTGATGTCGAGGGTCCTTATGACAGCTTCACTTTTAGTGAAGATTTAGCAAGAACAGCAGTGTTAATAGCGTGCGACACTGGTTTTGCTGCGTGCAAAAGTCTGATCGAGCATATCGTTGCTCAAGATAGCGAAGTGCCGGTGCATTTGTATAGAACGAACTTACGGTTGCCTATTTATATGGAGAATCTATGCTTTGCTTGGCGCGACGCATTGGATCAATTTAGTTATTCAACCTTAGCACCAGCGACCAACCCTCAATCCGCAGTGGCGAATTGGAGTCTACAGATTGCCGATGATTACCCTGAGCTGAGAAAGGTCGATTTCTATTTGTGTTTGCCGCATAAGATGTTATTGCTTATGAAACCTGCTTTGATTGAACGCGGTGCTTTGCCGCAACACATTTTTTCAACTGCTGTGGGCGAGACGGATGACACATAAAGAGCGTATTTTCATTGCGTTGCGCCCTGATGCGCATAGCTGTAAGCAGTTGATTAAAGTACAAAAACAAACACCTGTTAGTGGTCGGATGGTACCACCAGAGAGTTTACACTTAACCCTGACTTTTCTAGGCGATTGCGATGTTGTGCGCAAACAATGTGTGTTGGATAAAATCGCTGATATTAAAGTCGCTGCGTTTGATCTGCAGTTAGACGAATTCGGTTATTTTGAACGGTATCGTATTTTCTATATCACATCAAAGATCGTACCGGTGGAATTGCTATCTTTGCATAAACAGCTGAACCGATTGTTATCGCCATGTCGCTTTAAGGCATCTCGCTCATTTAAGCCCCATGTTAGCTTGTTCAGAGGTGTCCGCTCGCCGCCTTTTTGCAGACCCTTGGATAGCGTAGTGCAATGGCAAGTGCGCTCAGTGTGTGTTGAACGCTCTGAGTTAAGCAACAGCGGTGCACACTACACGACATTGAAAGAACAGCCGCTTTAGTTGTTACTGAGTATGTTATTCGACGAGCAACCTATAATGATTTTTAACAATATCCGATGTGCATAGATAACAAATTTCCGTCACCCCCGATCGCTGATTGCAGCCCTAGTGAAATTAGATTGCACGGCGATGTTAGGGTAGACGACTATGCCTGGCTGCGTAGCAAGCACTGGCAGGAATTGCTAAAGGATACAACCCTGCTTGAACCTGAGATCCGTCATCATCTGGACGAAGAGAATGCTTATACTGAGACAGTGATGGCGGATAGCGAGCATGTGCAGCATTCGCTCTACGAAGAGTTGGTGAGCCGTCTAAAAGCAGACGATCAATCAGTGCCAGATAAAGATGGTGATTACGAATACTATCACAGTTATAGCGAAGGTAAACAACACCCTATCTATAGTCGCCGTTTAATTGCCGAGCAAACTGAGGAAGTACTTTTAGATGTCAATCGCGATGCCGAAGGGAAGGATTATTTTCTGGTCGTCGGATTTAGCCATAGTCCGGATCATCGTTATGTTGCATATTGTGTCGATGATAACGGCTCTGAGTATTACACTTTATACCTGCGAGACACACACAGCGATGCACCAGCGCAGCCTTTGTTTGAGGGTCTACAAGGCGATTTGGCATGGTCTACCGACAGCCGTCATTTGTTTTATACCCGACTGAACGAATCCCATCGCCCGGATTCGGTGTGTTGCTATTGCATAGACGACCCGACTGATAAAATCACACTGGTCTATAAAGAGCAGGATCCTGGGTTTTTCGTTGAATTGAGACAAACGCACTCGCGACGATTTATCGTACTGCATAGTCACGACCATGCTACTTCGGAAGATAGGTTAATTCCTGCTGATGTTCCTTATGAGATACCTAAGATAGTGCGAGCGCGCGAGTTGAATGTTGAATATAGGACTGAGGAATGTCGTAATAAGCTGATTATCTATAACAACAGTGCTGGTGCCGAAAATTTCAAGCTGTCGGTTGCTGAGATAGACCAACCGGCGATCTGGTATGACATCTATGTTCCTGGACTAGGCGTGCTGTTAGAAAATTTTTTGGTATTCAACGATTATTTAGTGTGCTTAGAGCGCAAAGATGCATTAACCCGTATTGCACTGATGTCCAACACAATTATTGTTCGCGGTACGGTTGCCGAGCCACACTACATAGATTTTGATGAACCATGCTACGAAGCCGCTTTAATGCATACCTTTGAATACAACAGTAGCATACTTCGCTTTGGATACAGCTCACTTAAAACACCACGCCGAGTTTACGATTACGATATGCATAGTCATCGTCGCACTTTGCGCAAAGAGGAGCAAATTCCGTGTGGCTACGATGCTGATTTATACAATACCCAGCGGCTCTGGGCACACACCGCCGATGGCACTGATATTCCGATTAGTTTATTGCATCTTAAAAGCACTCCGCTAGACGGCACTGCGCCTTTATTGCTCTATGCTTACGGTGCATACGGGTTTGCTGTTCCAGCGACTTTTTCTTCACATCGTTTGTCTCTGGTTAACAGAGGATTTATTTATGCAATTGCTCATGTGCGAGGCGGTATAGAGAAAGGTTTTGCCTGGTACAGAAATGCGAAATTCAGCGACAAGAAAAATACTTTTGAAGATTTCATTTCGTGTGCCGAATATTTGATAACGAATAAAATCAGCTATCACGGTGGCATTGCCATACAAGGCGGATCAGCCGGTGGTATGACTATCGGTTATGCGGTGAACACGGCAGCTGACCTGTTCAAAGCAGCGATTGCCGATGTGCCTTTCGTAGATGTACTGAACACCATGTGCGATGCAAGTTTGCCGCTAACTCCGCCGGAGTGGCAGGAATGGGGTAATCCACTAGACGACTGCGCGCTCTATCACTATATGAAATCGTATTCACCCTATGAGCAAGTCGCTGCGCAGCGTTACCCGCATATGCTGGTCACTGCCGGTTTGACTGACCCGCGAGTGAGTTATTGGGAGCCCGCCAAAT
Organism: Chromatiales bacterium; assembly: GCA_014323925.1. Lineage (NCBI taxonomy): Bacteria > Pseudomonadati > Pseudomonadota > Gammaproteobacteria > Chromatiales > Chromatiales bacterium. Next base: position 78,266 of record JACONC010000001.1, read on the forward strand.
GGGTAGCAAAACTGCGTGCCCACAAAACCGATAACAACTATTTGTTGTTGAAAGTCGCTATGGATAAGGGGCACAGTGGTGCTGCCGGCCGCTTTGACGCATTGAAAGAAATTGCCTTCAAATACGCGTTCTTGCTAAAAGTTTTCGGTATACCCTTAAAATAGTAGGTATTAGCTGACACTCATAAAAAAGTATTACAAAATGATACAGGATAGATTGCGACACGACGGTCAGATAAAAAGTCAATATCGTTGTCTATTGAAGCCACAACATTCAAAGCAGGATAGAATATGCGAGTCTAGCAAATAAAGATGTCGTGCTGGTATAATAGCCTTTAGAATATATGACAAACTTTATACTAGAATAATCCAACTTAGAAATATTATGTCAACCGAAAATATTCTGGTAGGCATCGTGATGGGCAGCCGTAGTGATTGGCCAGTGATGCGTTGTGCTGCCGAGATATTGGAGCATTTTAATGTCAGCTTTGAGAAAAAGGTGGTGTCGGCACACCGCACCCCTGAGTTGATGTATCAATATGCCCAAGGTGCCGCAGGACGAGGCTTGCAGTGTATTATCGCTGGTGCTGGCGGTGCTGCCCATTTGCCGGGCATGATTGCGGCGTTGACGGTGTTGCCGGTATTGGGTGTGCCTATACCTTCAACACACCTCCACGGACAAGACTCTCTACTATCTATTGTGCAAATGCCTAAAGGTGTGCCAGTTGCAACCTTTGCTATTGGTGAAGCAGGGGCAGCCAACGCCGCGTTGTTTGCTTGTCGGATGTTGGCGAGACATTCGCAGTCGCTACAAGAAGCATTAAAAGAATACACTCAGACATTACAACAAACAGTGCACGATAGTACACTAGAATCCTAAGCTGGCAATGAAAAGTTTAGCGCCTGGTGCAACACTTGGAGTATTAGGCGGTGGGCAATTGGGTTTGATGTTTGTAGCTAGCGCGCAAGCGATGGGTTATCGCACTGTGGTATGGGATCCATCAATGGACAGCCCGGCTGGATGTGCTGCCGATCTGCATATCAGACAGATGTTCTCGGACCAAGCAGCGGCGGTGCAGTTTGCCAGCGAATGTGATGCCGTCACTCTAGAGTTTGAGAATGTCCCAGTGCAGCTTGTTGAATATTTAGAATATGAGGGTGTGCCGGTAGCGCCTTCCGCTCGAGCATTGTGCGTTGCGCAAGATCGTATCACTGAGAAGACTTTCATACGAGATATCGGCGTTCATACGACACCTTTTTATCCGATACGCCAAGTTGCCGATATAGACGATGCCTTTGAGCATCTATCACCGCCGCTGATATTGAAAACCGCACAGCTCGGTTACGACGGCAAAGGGCAGTATATCGTTGACACTGCAGAGCAAGCTATCTCGTTATTCAACGGGATAGGGAAAGTACCGTGCATCGTTGAGAGTCGTTTGCAGCTAAGCAGGGAAATTTCGGTTATATTGGCGCGTTCACAGCAAAGCGAATGTCATTTTTTCCCAGTTACCGAAAATATGCATCGCAACGGCATATTACATTTATCCAAAGTGCCGGCAAGTGTAGATGAATCTATACGCATGCAGGTATGTGAAAGTGCTCGGCGTATTGCTGATGCCCTTGCATATCATGGTGTATTAGCAGTCGAGTTTTTTATTGCTAAAGATGAAATCACTGGCAACGGCGAGATGTTACTCGTCAATGAAATTGCACCCCGACCGCATAACAGTGGGCATTACACCATAGATGCGTGTTCCAGTTCTCAGTTCGACCAACAAGTGCGGATGATGTGTGGTTTACCAGCATTGGAGACGCAATTACTGCGTCCTGCGGTGATGGTTAATTTACTCGGTGATTTATGGGAGGTAGATGAGCCAAACTGGGAAATCTTGCGTGAAAACCCACTGATTGAATTGCATCTCTATGGAAAGAACCAGGCGCGACCAGGTAGAAAAATGGGGCACTTCTGTTTGTTGGGTGAGAACTTGAATGCTGATATGGAAGCGTTGCAAGCACGCGCTGAACGCTATCACCAGCTATTATTAGCCGACGCATAATTATGATAAAAAACCGCGCATTTCGTATTCATAAAGAACCGTTTCGCGCCGGCTTTGAGACCGTGCAGTTAGGTGACCCTGAGGCAGGTAATGTTCTGGTTAAGATTTATTACTCAGGGGTAAATTATAAGGATGCCTTGGCTGGCACTGGCACTGCACCTATCATCAGAAGAGATGTGTTGACTGGTGGTATTGATTTGGCTGGCGTAGTTGAGCGTAGCACGGTTGCGTGGCTTAAAGAGGGCGATGCGGTGCTAGCTACTGGTAGCGGTTTAGGGGAAATATACGATGGTGGTTATGCATCTTATGCGATTGTTCCAGCCAACATACTTATTCCGCTACCGTCGCAGTTGGACCTGCGCAGTGCGATGATTATAGGCACCGCCGGTTTCACCGCAGCATTGTGTTTGGAACGCATGCTACAAAATGATCAGTCGCCTGAGTTGGGGGAGGTGGTAGTGACTGGGGCGAGTGGAGGTGTTGGCAGTTTCGCCGTACATTTTCTCAAAAAATTAGGTTTTGCAACCGTTGCTGCAACACATAAGAAGCAAGCGAGCGATTACTTGAAGTCTCTGGGAGCGGATAGGGTGATAGATGCGATTGAACCGCAATCCGGTGCGTTGGCTAAAGCGGTTTGGGGTGGTGCAATAGATAACTTAGGCGGTGATACGCTTGCGACTTTGTTAAAAACTACGCATAATGGCGGCAATGTAGTGAGCGTGGGTTTGGCACAATCATCGGCACTGAACACTAGCGTGATGCCGTTGATCATTCGTGGTCTGAGTCTGCTGGGTGTGACTTCAGCCAATTGCCCAATGCGAGTGAAGCAAAAGATTTGGCAAAGTCTGGGTGACAAATACCTACCGACTTCGACCAATGCGATGCTCTGCGAAGAGGCAAGTTTGGAAGATTTACCAACGTGTTTTGAGCGACTGTTAAGCAGGCAAGTGCAGGGTCGTATATTGATAGATTGCCGTAGCTAGGAGCGGCTTCATAGTCGCTAGGGATTTACGGTGTTTTTCATGATGAGATCGGCAACCCTTTGCCACTATTTAATATGTCGTCAGGATCCATGACTTTGGTTAACTGATGCATGAGTTCTATTGCATAAGGGTCTAGTTCTTTTTTGATTAGTTCGCGTTTGCTCAAGCCTATACCGTGTTCGCCGGACAAGCTACCGTTGAGCTTGAGTGTTAGTTCGAATAGTTCAGTCAGTGCTTGTTGAGCATTTTGCTCTTGTTCGGGTTGATAGAGGATGTTGACATGTAAATTGCCGTTGCCGACATGTCCGAAGTTAACGATGCTAACATTGTTTTTTTGACTAATATCGTCCAGTCCTCGCACCAGCTCTGGTAATTCCGATATAGGGACAACTATGTCTTCGTTAATTTTACACGGTTTATAGTTTCTTAATACCGGTGATAGTTGTTTTCTTGCTGCCCACAGTGCTTCGCTTTGCTGGTCATTATCGGCGTGCCATATCTTGTATAACCCTTCGGCTATCGCTACTTGATGTATTGCATCTATAGCATGACTTACCGCGGCTTTGCTACCGTCCGCTTCAACGATTAGAATCGCTTGCACATCGTTGCCAATTTCAAGGTTGGTGTGGGTTTTTAATAGTTGCAAGCACTTGTCGTCGAGTAATTCTAGTGCGCTGGGTGTTTCGTATAGTTCCATAATACGGCACACTGCTTGCAGAGCAGCTTCTACCGACCGATAATCCAAACGCAAGCAAGATTTACTTGGTGGCAGTTTGCTGAGCTTTAGGACAGCTTCGGTGATAATGGCAAGTGTCCCTTCGGAGCCGATGAGTAATCGGGTCAAGTCAAGTCCGACGACACTTTTGCTGGTGATAGCACCGCTACAAAGAGTATTGCCAGCGCCGGTGACCGCTTTGATCTTTAATGTATTCTCGCGGGTTGTGCCATATTTTACTGCCCTCGGACCGGCTGCATTACAAGCCAAGTTTCCACCCAGAGTACAAAAATCGGCACTGCCTGGGTCTGGTGGCCAGAATAATTGTTCGATTGCACAATAATCTTGTATTGCTCGGTTGCTAACACCGGTCTGCGCGTGCAAAGTGCGATTGACGGTGTCTATTTTTAGAATTCTATTCATGTGCTCCATGCAGACCACTACACCGCCGTGGATCGGTAGTGCTGCGCCTGTTGTGTTCGTACCACGCCCGCGTGGTGTAATCGGCAGGTGGTATGTTCTGCATAACTGGACGATTTTGACGACCTCATCGTGGGTTTGAGGCAATACTACTGCTGCTGGCTGAGCATATTGTTTACTATTGTCGCATCCGTAAGGTAGACAGTCGGCGGCTTCATAAAGTACTTGCCCAGGGTGCGGGCAGATCACTCGTAGTTGCGAGATACAGCGATTATCTAGCGCAGTGATTTGATTGGTTTGGGTTCGTTCTTCCATAGCTTTTGAAGTATAACGGTTGCTGTTATCTTTTGCACGAAACTTCTAGGGGCTATCAAATGCTCCGACCAGCCATTGTGGCTTTGCTTTTCCTTGGATTGCGACGATATCAAAGCGACACGGACCGCTCCACGGATGAGTTTGTAAATACTTTTCCGCAGTATTTGCGATGCGCGTTTGTTTTTGATAATCAACACTCTCTATAGCAGTGCCGTAATTATCGTGTTTGCGGTGGCGCACTTCTACGAACACGAGTGTGTCTTTATCTTGCATAACAAGGTCGATTTCACCGTATGTGGATGCATAATTACGGCTAAGCAGTTTGAGTCCGCGTTGCTTTAGGTACTTGAGTGCGAGTTCTTCAAAATGCCGTCCGCTGTTAGAACTACGTTTATTATTCTTGAACCAGTTCAACAGGCTTACCTTTGTTGAATTTTGCCCAGTCTAGACGTCTATGTAAGCGACGGTTTTCATCTACTGACAGGTAGCCGGTCGCACCTTTTAGTTCGGTATTGCTAATCGCGATTCGTCGGATCGTATTAATCAATCGATAAGCATCTTTGCCCAGCGCGTATAGACGAGGAAATTCTTTGATGTTCTTGCTATTTGGATAACGCACCTGATCGATGATAAAAGGAATATCGTTATAGACTAAGCCGTCGAGTTCACGCAGTAATTTCTCTTGTCCGGGTTCGTAAGCATGCGATGATGCATAAACCGGAAGTTCGTCGGCGTAATAAAACTTCATCAGAGGATAAATGAGCGTCGCATTTTGGTAGTTGGCAAATAGCACCGCAGCGTGAATATCATCGCGGATACGCGGCTTAAATTCGAGTTTTTTTCCTACTACTCGCTCAATCTCGGCGTGTCGTTGTATGCTACGCTCCAGATGAAATAGCGATTGCACACTGGAGGCGTAATCGTCGAATTCGGTATCGTAATAATAAACTTCCTTTATGGTGCCGCGCAGTTGGTAGTAAGTTTCAGAAAATCCCTGTACCATACGCCCGCCCCACTCATTGTCAGGTGCCATAATGACGACCGAGTTGTATTCTTTATCGAGTAGCTTTTCGGCGATTTGTTCGGCTTCGTCTTCCGGGTAAAGACCGAATTGAAAAATATCACCTTGTATAGTTTTGGTTGCATCGGTTGCATAGTTGAGCGTAATAATAGGGGTAGTCAACGGGCTATAATTGAGTAATTCATCTACCTTATTTTTAAGTAGCGGACCAACCACCATATCGACACCCTTCTGAGTTGCTTGTTGGTAAAGCTCGACGATACCTAGGTTTTGGTTGGAGTCATACAGATTGATTTCCATTTTCTTCAGTGATAGGGTCGGCGATGTGTTTTGCGACTCCTCCTGCGCAGCGAAAAAGCCTTCTTTGATAATTCTGCCGATATTTGCGTATTCACCAGTGAGCGGTAAGATTAGGGCAATTTTTTCGGGATTAAAATCAAAGTATGCCCATCGCCCAAGCAGTTCTTCATATGCGTAATCGGGCACTTCTAAAAAGTCATACTTGTCAATCCAGTTTTGATAATCTTGCTCAAGTTGAGTGGTATCTATCTGCACAGGTGTAGCTATCTGTGCTAACTCTAACCACGCTCTAAGTTCACGGCTACCGGTTCCATCGGCTAGTCGTTGGCGAGCGTTAAAGGGGTCTATAGCAATTACAGCTTGCCAGATTTTATCGGTATTCTTGGCGTATTCATCTTCGTTGAGAAATTCTTTAATTGCGATGCGCGTAGTTAAGCTCTCTATATATCTTTGTGTATCCTTCAAGCCATCGGCGCGTAACATCAATGCTTCTTTTTTGAGCGCATCGTCACCTTCGTTTATCAATGTTTCAGGCAATAGGGCAAGAATTTTCTCAGGTTGCTTAATTTGTTTATAAAAAACTGCCGATAAGATTCTTTTGTCGAGTACAGCTGCCGGTTCCAGTGCTTGTTCGTCTATAGTGATGAGTTGTTTATGAGCGTTTAATAAGTACTGACCTTTGATGAGCATGCGAGCACTTTCTATTTGCATTATTTCTTTTTGCGGTGACGGTATGCTTGCGGCAGAACTCCATAGCACTTCTGAGGCTTGTAAATAAAGTGCTTGCTCGGCTAGGTTATTCGCTCGCATATACGCATAGTTTAACTTGATCTCGTCGAGAGGATTTAGACCGTGTAGCTGCATACCGGCGCAACCACTGAGTAAAAAGACTATTAGAATAATGATGGCGTGTTTTTCATATCGCATCCTTGTATACCTAGAAAATAAAGGGTTTATTTCTTTTAATTCCTGCTATTCTACTATATATGAAAGCTGTAGATAGCGAAGGTGTATTGTATATAGTTGCAACGCCTATAGGTAATTTGGCCGATTTTAGTCATCGAGCGGTTGAAGTTTTACGCAAAGTAGATTGTATATTGTGCGAGGATACCCGCACTAGTTCGGTATTATTGAAGCATTATAGACTCACTACACCTAAGACGAGTTTGCATGCGCATAACGAAGCGAAGCGATGCACGCCGCTGATTGAAAAATTAAAGCAAGGGCAACGGTTTGCATTGATAAGCGATGCCGGCACCCCGTTGCTGAGTGATGCCGGACGTTTGCTCGTAACCGCTTGCCATAACGAGAGAATTACGGTGGTACCTATTCCAGGTGCTAATGCAGTTGCCACGGCATTATCGGCTGCTGGGTTTGACGGTAGCCGTTTTGTTTTTGAAGGTTTTCTGCCAGCCACTCGTGTTGCACGCATCAAACGACTGCAATATTTAAAGAGGGATAAGCGAACGCTGGTTTTTTTTGAAGCACCGCATCGAATTACTGCTACAATTACTGATATGATCGAAATATTTGGACAACAGCGCACCACTTGCTTGGCTAAAGAACTTACTAAAATTCACGAGCGCATGGTTCGCGGTAATCTGCTCGATATTCAGGCTTGGCTACTCGCCTCAGCAAAGCACACCAAGGGAGAGTTTGTTATACTAATCGGAGATTGCGATGCAATCGCAACCGATGAAGTGACGATAAACACCGACGATTTAGTGCAATTGTTATCTGAGTATCTATCACCTAGCAAGGCAGCGGCGGTTATCGCGAAATTGAGCGGTATGCCACGTAAGTATTTTTATCGTACTAAATCTCACAACCGCAACAGTTCGGAGACACAAGATGCTAAACATAATGACAAAATATTATAGTTTCAAGTTTTTTAGTAATACTCAACGACCGCTCTACGGGCCTTTATTTTTGATACTATTTTTAATGCATTTACAAGTTTTTGCCGAGCAATCACAGCCGCATCCGATTATTGATAAGCAAATGCCGGGCTATAGTAGATCTGAACAACTATCTGAGATGCCGCTCAAGCAGTTACTTGGACTGAGAGACGAATATACTGCGAAAATCGAAGATTTGAATGACATCGTTGTAGAAACGCATAAGGATGATCAGTATCTGATGGATAAGCTCATCGCTTATGATCGCGAACGGCTACGTATCATAGAAATTATTCCGATTTTGATTGAGGATTACAGCATCAAGCCGCCTTTTAGTGAATCGTTGCTTCGTTATGCGCAGACTTTTGAAAAATTAGACAGTAAATACCAAGGGCAACTTAAAACACTGGACGACTATAGATCCTACGATTTTCGTGCCGGTATGGCGTATTTATCTATGATGGCATCCATGCAAGAGCAAACCGACTTGTACGAGCATTTGCACGCCGATATGGAAGACGAGCAGACTACTATAGGAGCGTATGTGAAGCGACTTAACCTTGCTTATGCCGAAGTCGAAAAAGCTAGCGAAGATATCGGAGAGTTGAACACCATACGCCACCTCGAGAAGGAACTTGAACGCATCGAGCAAGAGTTAAAAAGTCGTCGCTGATTTATTTCAAAAGCGCAGTTGCCCGCTGATAGATCTGCTCAGCATCCAAGACCAGTTCGTTGTGTTCAAACAACGCAGCGATGCAAGCCCGTTGTAATTTAAGTTTTAATGCGCCGACCGCAAGCCCACCAAATACCGCGTGGCGGTTGTGATATCGGACATTAAGGTCGGTCATTTGTATGCCTTCTATGCCTAACGGCGGCTGTGTATTGACATCCACCAGAGCTTCTAAAGTGCGATGATTATTCCATTGTTCACCATTGAGTAACTGCACACCAGTTTTACCTGCACAAAATACGATTTGCGCGTCATCAAGGGCGGCGTCGATACTTTCAGAGTCACTACATTCGTAAGGCTGTAGTTCAACATGGTATTCCTTCTCCGCCAGTGCACAGGCTTGTTCGGCGCGCACTCGTTTGCGTGAGGTTAAGCGTACCTGTTTAGCGCCGGCTTGAGCAAGCAAGATGGCGGCGCGTTGTCCTACCGGACCAGTTCCGGCAAGTACTGTTGCGGTCTTACCCGATAGCGTATGGTGAGCGGTTAGCAGTGCGATACCAGCTGCAGCCGTTGTGTTGCAACCGCAGCTATCAAGCATGATAGAGACGCGAAATCCGCTGAAGAATTGTGCTTGTATGGCTTGTTTCAGAGCCTCGCCGGCGTCCAAGTCGTGTCCGCCGATCATTATTGCAGTGTTGCGCTTATGCTTAGGGGGACGCGTGTAGATAGCACCTTCGACTATAGAAGCACAGTTGTTGACATTGATATCGGCATAAGAAATCACATTATCAACACCAGCATCGTAGGCAACTATCGCATCAAAAGCACTAGCCACCTTGTCAGTATCTAAATAAATTAGTATTTTTTTCATATCGGAAATGCCAAAGTGCCTATTTTAGACGATAACCGATATAAATAAAATTATCTTAGTCGATTATGCCAATTCAAGTAGTCTTGCTTAGCACGACAACCTGATGAATAAAAAAGCATTCGTTATTAAAAAGTTTTACTATAAAATGTTTTATCAAAATCTTGCGTTAGCCGTCAAGAATATTAAATCGTCAAGACGACTCTCTGCCTTATCTTAGCGTTTGTTTTTATGAATAACCATGTTCCTATTTATGTAATTAGCTTAAGCCGTACGCCTGAGCGTCGGCTTTATATCAAAAGACAACTCGATGCTCTTGGATTGCAATATCACTTTGCCTGCGTAGACGAGATTGACAGATACCAGTTAGAGTCTAGGGCATATCGTTCCCAGATCGCCGAGTCATTAGAAATTGATGAGGCATTACTGGAGAACAAATATGCCTTGATGGGTTCTGCGACCGGAGAACATAAGGGACAATTAGCCATTGTGCTAAGTCATCTGAAAATTTACAACTTGATGCTAAAGAAGGGTTATTCCGAAATATGTATATTAGAAGATGATGCTAATTTATTGCCGACTTTTCCTGAAGTATTAAAAGTGGCTCCCAAACTATCGTGGGATATACTACAGCTGGCTCAACAGCCGGTTTCCAACGAAGTTGGTCTGATACTAAAATTATCTACTTACAGACCAGGACGACACTTTCGTCCGCATACTAAGAAGGCGATGCTTTCATCGCTCATAAAGTGTTGGCTTAGGAATCATGGGGATGTAGATAAACAAGCTGTGATGCTATACGGGTTTGACAATCGGTTATATTCACAACAATCAAAATATATATTAAAAATAATAAAAGAGTTTCGCTCTAAATATAGAAAGCAAGTAGCACTGGCTATTCTCCGCTATATTATTGATTTCGCGACGATGAATCCCAAGCGACGGGGTCTGGTTGATACGCTCGATTATCATGAGTATCATCATCTGTGGCTTCATACTGTTATGCAACTGGGTGTGCCGTGCAAGAAAGATCGATTAGAATCTATAACGAACGATCATTGTATGATAGAACCACTCAATACCCCTCTCTCGGCTATGGCTTATATGGTGAGACCATCGGCAGTAGCTAAACTGAAGCAAAAACTTTTCACTTCTGCAACTTTGGCGATAGACGAAGCTCCCTGGCCGTTGTATCAAGAAGGACAAGCAAAACTGCGCGTGATTAGCCCGCCGTGTGTAACTGCGACACACAACTATCTTAAGTATTCGCTTACAGTTTTTGGTACCTGAGATAATTAACTTCCGCATAACATTCTATTATTCTGTTCAGCCTGTATAATAAGCGCATTTTAGTGTGTGGGGGTGATTATTAGCTGCCGCGCATTGCTGTGCGTTAATTTAATTAAAAATTTCTACTAGGCAATTAAGCAAGATGACAGATTCTGCCACCCTTTTGTTGAGAGACGGCAGTCGTTTTGACGGCATTTCTATCGGGGCTAGTGGTATCGCTGTCGGCGAGGTAGTTTTCAATACTGCGATGACCGGTTATCAGGAGATTCTGACCGATCCTTCTTATGCGCAGCAGATTGTAACACTGACTTATCCACATATAGGCAACACTGGTGTGAACGATGAGGATGTTGAGTCCGACAAAGTATATGCTGCGGCACTGGTTATTCGGGATTTGCCGGCGTTGGCAAGTAGTTGGCGGCACAAGCAGAGTTTAAGCGATTATTTGACAAATAAGGGGGTGGTTGCGATAGCGGGCATCGATACTCGTCGTTTGACCAGGCATTTACGCAGCCACGGGGTGCAGGACGGTGTGTTGTTCAGTGATACGGTTTCGGTGACAGATGCGCAGCAGATGTTGTCTGATTTTTCTGGGCTCAAAGGTAAGGATTTGGCTCAGCAGGTAAGCACTGTAAAGCCTTATCAGTGGCAGGTATCTGATGTGTGCAAGCGGCATGTGATCGCGTTTGATTTCGGCATCAAGCATAATATTTTAAGAAACTTAGCGCAGCGTGATTGTTGCATCACGGTGGTGCCGGCGAAGACGACCGCAGATGTGGTATTGGCATATAAACCTGACGGTATATTTTTGTCCAACGGACCGGGTGATCCCGAGCCTTGCGATTATGCAATACAAACGATACGCCAGTTGTTGCCGGTCGGTTTGCCGATATTCGGTATCTGCTTGGGGCATCAGTTACTTGGCTTAGCAAGCGGTGCACGGACAATGAAGATGAAGTTCGGACACCACGGAGCAAATCATCCGGTGCTTGATATGGCTAGCAAGCGGGTGATGTTGACCAGCCAAAATCACGGTTTCTGCATTGATGCTGCTGATTTACCCAAGCAGCTAGAAGTTACGCACTTGTCGTTATTTGATCGCACCATTCAAGGTGTACGCCACAAGACTTACTCGGCATTCAGCTTTCAGGGACATCCTGAAGCAAGTCCCGGTCCTCACGATGCACGCACATTGTTCGACGATTTCATTGACCAAATGGAGAGCTGATGCCTAAGCGCAGCGATTTATCGGATGTTCTAATTATTGGTGCCGGTCCTATAGTGATTGGTCAGGCTTGCGAGTTTGATTATTCTGGTGTGCAAGCATGCAAGGCTTTGCGCGAAGAGGGTTATCGTGTGATCTTGGTCAACTCTAATCCGGCAACAATTATGACCGACCCTGATACCGCCGACACTATCTATATAGAGCCTATAGAGTGGCGCACACTTGCAAAAATTATAGAAAAAGAAAAACCTGATGCCGTATTGCCGACTATGGGTGGTCAAACGGCATTGAATTGCGCAATTGACCTCAAGCGTGAAGGTGTGTTGGATAAATTCGGTGTGCAGTTAATTGGTGCTTCGTCGGATGCTATCCGCAAGGCTGAGGATCGTCAGTTATTTCGCAAGGCGATGGAACAGATCGGTTTGCAGAGTGCGCGCTCGGTTATAGTCAAGAATTGGCAACAGGCGCAAACAGCAATGCAGCAGTTGGGTTTCCCAATCGTGCTTAGACCTTCATACACCTTAGGCGGTAGCGGTGGAGGTATCGCTTACAACGAAGTAGACTTTGAAAGTTTAGTCAAGCGCGGTTTAGCTTTGTCGCCTATTGGCGAGGTTTTGTTGGAAGAGTCGCTACTGGGTTGGAAGGAATTTGAAATAGAAGTGGTGCGCGACTGCAGTGATAATTGCATCGTCATTTGTTCTATCGAGAACTTCGATCCTATGGGAGTGCATACCGGTGACTCGATCACGGTAGCACCTGCACAAACCCTTACCGACAAAGAGTATCAAAAGATGCGCAATGCCTCTATTTCGGTGTTGCGTGAGATAGGTGTGGATACTGGGGGGGCAAATGTGCAGTTTGCAGTTAATCCCGAAAACGGTTGTATGGTAGTCATAGAAATGAACCCGCGTGTGTCGCGCTCCTCGGCGCTAGCGTCGAAGGCGACTGGCTTCCCGATTGCTAAGGTAGCTGCAAAGTTGGCGGTTGGTTATAGTTTGGACGAACTACGGAATGAGATTACCGGCGATGCAATGCCGGCATCCTTTGAACCAACGATAGATTATGTGGTCACTAAGATACCGCGCTTTGACTTTAATAAGTTTCCTCAAGCCTCCAATCATCTTACCACGCAGATGAAATCAGTCGGCGAAGCGATGGCCATTGGTCGGACATTTAAGGAATCCCTGCAAAAAGCGTTGAGTAGTTTGGAGTTGGGGTATGCTGGGCTTGCTTCGCTACAAGAAGAAAACGCAGATACTGATGCGCTCTTGCAATGTTTACAGGTTGCGACCTCCGAGCGTATACATTTGATCGCCGCTGCCCTGAGGGCAAATATTAATATAGATCGAATCTTTGCGCTGACCGCGATAGACCGGTGGTTTCTACATCAGATAGCAGAGATTGTTGACACTGAAAGAAAAATTAAAGAGGGTACATTGTCTATTTCGGATCGCCAATGTTTACTTGAACTTAAGCAGCAAGGTTTTGCTGATGCGCATATTGCGAAGTTACTAGCAGTGCGTGAGCACGAAGTCTACGAGCAGCGGCAAAGCTTCAACCTCAATGCCAGTTATAAACGAGTGGATAGTTGTGCAGCTGAGTTTGATACAAAAACCGCTTATTTATATTCGTGCTACGATAAAGAATGTGAGGCACAGCCGAGTGCTAAGCAAAAAATTATCATACTGGGCGGCGGTCCCAATCGTATCGGGCAAGGCATAGAGTTTGATTATTGTTGTGTGCATGCTTCGTTTGCGTTGCGCGAGGTCGGCTACGAGACGATCATGATCAACTGTAATCCTGAGACGGTTTCAACCGATTACGATATTTCCGACCGTCTTTATTTCGAACCGCTGGATTTTGAGCATGTCATGGAGGTAATCAAGACTGAGAGTCGCAATGGTGATCTGAAGGGCGTGGTTGTGCAGTATGGTGGTCAAACACCCTTGAACTTAACCCAGAGTTTGGCTGATGCAGGGGTACCCATCATCGGGAGTAGTGCTGATACCATCGCCTTGGCGGAGGATCGCAAACTTTTTCAGCAGTTAATACAACAGCTCGGATTGAAGCAACCACCTAGCGGTGTTGCACTCACCGAATCAGAGGCTTTAGATATCGCTGCTCGCATAGGGTATCCAATTATAGTTAGGCCTTCGTTCGTATTGGGTGGCCGTGCAATGAAGATCGTATACGACGAAGCTGAGCTCAAGCACTATATGTTGGAGGCAACTCAAGTATCTAAGGACAAGCCGGTGTTGATCGACCACTTTTTATCCGATGCGATAGAAGTTGATGTAGATGCTATCTGCGATGGTCAGAATGTGTTGGTCGGTGGCATCATGCAACACATAGAACAAGCTGGGGTACATTCAGGTGATTCGGCGTGTTCCATTCCACCTTATTCTTTGCCTATTGCTGTGCAGAGTGAACTCACTCGACAGATGAAAGTAATTGCACTAGCACTCAATATTAAAGGATTGATGAATGCACAATTTGCTATAAAGGGTGATGCAGTTTATGTGATAGAAGTTAACCCTCGTGCCTCACGCACGGTGCCGTTCGTCTCCAAAGCTATAGGTTTGCCGCTTGCTAAAATTGCTGCGCGTTGTATGGTGGATATAGATTTGAAAGAGCAAGGCTTTGTTGAAAACGACGAGGGTGTTTATGTAGTCAAGCAGTCGGCGCCAAGTTCTTTTCGTTTTGCGGTCAAGGAAGCAGTTTTTCCATTTAATAAATTTGTCGGTGTTGATCCTATTTTAGGACCTGAGATGCGTTCCACTGGAGAGGTCATGGGCAGCGGTAAAAGTTTTGGTGAGGCTTACGCTAAAGCACAACTAGCGGCCGGCAACAAGCTACCGCGCAGTGGTACAGTGATGATCAGCGTGCGTGATGCCGACAAAAAGGCAGTGTTGGAAATAGCGCAAAGTTTAATAGTCAAAGGTTTTGAGTTGGCAGCAACCCACGGCACGCAGCGCGCGCTCACTGATGCCGGTATAGTATGCCGGCCAGTCTATAAAGTCATTGAAGGGCTACGTCCCAATGTCGTTGATTTGATAGAGCAAGGACAAGTCTCTTTGGTTATTAACACCACCGAAGGCCGACAAGCGATCACTGACTCTCTAACTATACGCAGCAGCGCGGTACAAAATAGAGTATGCTACACTACTACAATCGCCGGAGCCTGCGCAATCGTAGAAGCACTGGAAGCCGCAGACTACGATGTGTATAGTTTATGATGTGGGTTTATGATGCGGGCTTATGGTGCTGGATGTTTCAGCGTATAACAGGTTTATGGCATAACAATGGATGGTTGGCATCTAGTATGCCTAGCTAAAGAGGTCACGATATGAAACTGGAAACTATTGCGGTACACAGTGGCTACGAATGTGAAGCGACGACGCGAGCTGCGGTCACACCAATTTATCAAACCGCTTCTTATACATTTAGAGACACCCAGCACGGCGCTGATTTGTTTGATTTGAAAGAGGTTGGGAATATCTATACGCGAATTATGAACCCGACGACTGATGTTTTGGAAAAACGGATCGCAGCGATGGAAGGCGGAGTCGGGGCGTTGGCGCTTTCATCCGGTATGGCAGCTATAACTGATGCGATACTCACGATCACTAGTAGCGGCGATAACATTATTTCTACCAGCCAGCTCTACGGTGGGACTTATAATTTATTTGCGCATACATTGCCGCGCTTGGGTATAGAAGTCCGCTTTACTGAGGATGAGAAGATAACCGATTTGGTCGACGATAAAACCAAATTGGTTTTTTGTGAGTCGCTAGGCAATCCGGCGGGTAATGTTTGCGATTTGGTGACACTGGCTGATAATTGCCATCAGTGCGGTATTGTTTTAGTCGTTGACAACACAGTACCGACACCGTGTCTGTGTCGTCCTTTTGAACACGGAGCTGATATCGTCGTCCATTCGTTGACTAAGTATATCGGTGGCCACGGCAATAGCATCGGTGGTATCATCGTCGATTCGGGACGCTTCCCGTGGACCGAACACGCCGACCGTTATTCGGTGCTGATAGAGCCCGATCCGTCGTATCACGGTGTTAGTTATACTGAAACTATGGGTACAGCCGCTTATATAGCCAGGGCGCGCGTTGTGCCACTACGCAATATGGGTGGCGCATTATCTCCGCAGAATAGCTTTTATTTTTTGCAAGGTTTGGAAACTATGCCGCTACGAGTAGAAAGACATTGTGCTAACGCGCTTGCGGTCGCCCGCTATCTACAATCACACGCAGGTGTGCAATGGGTTAATTATGCAGGCTTAGACGACCATCCTGATAAAGCATTGGTAGATAGCTATTTGAGCGGCAAGGCTTCCGGTATCCTGAGTTTTGGTATTAAAGGCGGATCTGCAGCAGGCGCAAAATTCATTGATGCTCTGCAGCTGATATTGCGCCTTGTCAATATCGGTGATGTTCGCTCATTAGCGTGTCATCCTGCTACGACGACGCA
The DNA here is from genome assembly GCA_014323925.1 of Chromatiales bacterium. Classification (NCBI taxonomy): domain Bacteria; kingdom Pseudomonadati; phylum Pseudomonadota; class Gammaproteobacteria; order Chromatiales; species Chromatiales bacterium. Next base: position 94,512 of record JACONC010000001.1, read on the forward strand.
TCGTCAACTCACTAACGATGAACTTAAACGCGCCGGTGTGTCGGCAGATCTTGTGCGATTATCAATAGGCATAGAGCATATAGACGACATCCTTGAAGATATAGAACAAGCCCTTGCTAAAACCGCATAAAAGCGTACACATTCTCTACATTGCATCGGTTAGTAAGTGTAGAAAGGGTGTTTTTTTGTATAGAAAGTGAGGGTTGGGGGAACTTGATTTAGATTCCCGATATTGCCATTTCACCGATGAGTATAGATCCACAACGGATGTTGTGTCGTTCGTCGGTGTCGTTGCCTAGTGCAACGATATTAGCATACATTTTGCGCAGGTTATCGGCAATGGTGATCTCCTCTACCGGATGATCTATTTTCCCGTTTTCTACCCAAAAGCCTGAGGCTCCCCTTGAATAATCACCCGTGATTTGGTTGACTCCCATGCCGATGAGTTCGGTGACGACTAAGCCTTTGTTCATTTCTTTGACTAATCCTTCAAAACTTTGATGCCCGCCGTCTACAGTTACATTTCTTAATCCGCCGCCGTTAGCGGTGGTTTGCATGGCTAGGCGACGCGCTGCGTAGCTGTCTAATATGTAGTTTTTAACGACACCGTTAGCGACGATAACCTGATCTCGGGTGGCAACACCTTCATCGTCGAAAGGCGCACTGTACAGGCCACCTGGTTGGCGTGGTTGTTCCACTAGCTGCACGAACTCAGGAAATACTCTGGTGTTCAGAGTATCAGGTAAAAACGAAGTCCCTTTATATAATGCTCCGCCGCTGATTGCGGAGGTGAAATGTCCGATTAGTGAGATTGCGGTTTCAGGGGTAAACAACACTGGGACTTTGCAGCTATGCACTTTGCTTGCATCTAGTCGCTGTATGGCGCGTTGCGCTGCAAGTCGGCCGATCACTTCTATTGATTGTAAATGTTGTGCATTGCGTCGATTATCAAACCACATGTCGCGTTGCATAGCTCCATTGCGTCCTGCGACCACCGAACACGAGATACTGTGCCGAGTGCCTTGATACGCAGCATTGAAATTGTGGGTGTTGCCATAGCAATAAGTGCTCTGGGTGGTTGATAGCTGTGCGCCTTCGGAATTGACTATCAAAGGCTCGGCGCGAGCAATGGCTTCACATTCGCCGACGAGTTCAATGGCATCGGCGGTATCTATAGTCCACGGATGGTAGAGCTGTAAATCGGGTATCTCAACAGCCATATCAGTTGCGTCCGCAAGTCCTGCATAGCTATCCTCGCCAGTATATTTTGCTATGTTGATGGCTTCTGTGACGAGCTTTGCAATATCTGCAGGTGCGAAGCCGCTAGCTTCGGCAGTGCCGGTGCGATTCCCTAAGTAAACGGTTAAGCATAGGCCTTGGTCGCGACCGTGTTCTAGGGTATCTATGTCTCCCATACGTACTGCGACAGATAGGTTTTGACTGGTTGATGCCGAAACTTCTGCTGCAGTTGCACCACTTCGTTGTGCTCGTTCTAAAATATCGGCTACTATTTCTTTAAGATGTTGTGGCGTTTTAGTTGTTATTAAATCGGAGTGTGCTGCTTTCAAATATCGGTTCCTCCGACTGTCATACCGTCTACGCGTAATGTCGGTTGACCCACACCGACTGGCACTAATTGTCCGTGCTTGCCGCAAGAACCGACTCCGTCATCTAGTTTCGTATCATTGCCGACCATCGTGACCTTAGTCAAGATATCAGGCCCGTGTCCGATCAACGAGATACCTTTGAGCGGTGCACCGACGCGACCGTTTTCTATGCGGTAGGCTTCGCTTGCCGAAAAGACAAATTTACCGGAAGTAATATCTACCTGTCCACCGCCGAAATTAACTGCATAGATACCTTTGTCTACTGAACCTATAATCTCGTCCGCACTATGTTGTCCGTTGAGCATGTAAGTGTTCGTCATTCTCGGCATCGGCAAATGCGCATACGATTGCCTTCGCCCATTGCCAGTCGGTTTGGTGTTCATCAAGCGAGCATTAGTTTTATCCTGCATGTAAGTTTTGAGTATGCCTTTTTCTATCAGTGTGGTGCATTGTGTCGCGGTACCTTCGTCGTCTATGTTCAAAGAGCCACGTCGCCCGCTAAGCGTGCCGTCGTCAACGACTGTCACCTCAGTGGTTGCAACGCGCTCGCCGATGCGATTTGAAAATGCCGAAGTCCCTTTGCGACAAAAATCTCCTTCTAATCCATGACCGATTGCTTCGTGTAATAGTACGCCCGGCCAGCCTGGACCTAAGACGACAACCATCTCACCAGCCGGAGCGGCTACTGCCTCCAAGTTGAGCAGTGCCAGTCTCACCGCTTCGCCAACGATGACCTCAGGTTTGTGTGTAGCCAATAATTCTGGGTAGCTAAAACGACCACCAGCACCGGCATAGCCGGATTCTCTTTTATCTTTATCTGCTACCACCACCGCAACATTAAGACGCACTAGCGGTCTTATATCAGCAGCCCAAGTGCCGTCCGATGATACGACCAATACCACATCGTAGCTGGCTAGCAAAGAGGCTATGACTTGCTTGATGCGTGGGTCTGCTTGTCGAGCCTGTGCGTCTATCGTATAAAGCAAATCAGTTTTGTCTTGCGCTTGCATACTCGCCAGCGGGTCGTCAGAACCGTAGAGTTTTTGGATATTGTCAGATTTCCAGCTTTGCAGTGCACCGACATTACCAGAGCGCGCAATGTATCGTACTGTTTGACTCGCTGCGGTTAAAGACGGCATAACAATTTCGTTGGCATAAGCAAAGCCAGTCTTCTCACCGCTGACTGCTCGTACGCCTACACCTCTATCCAGACTAAAGTCGCCTTCTTTAACGATACCGTCCTCTAAAGACCATGCCTCTCTGCGTCCGTGCTGAAAATAGAGCTCTGCTTGGTCAACCCCCGGCACCATCAATGAGGATAAAACTTTTTGCAAATGGTGTTCGTCTATTTCGGCTGGGGCGAGTAAATCTTGTTTTGCGATATCAAGTGCTTGTTCCATAGTGATAGGCTCGGGAAAATTAGCTGTGTGCGTTATAAATATTCAAAAAATCAAAAGTTGCGTGGCTGTTAATATCTGTTATTATAACTGCAAACCTCTATAACAAATCACTTTTAAGCACAAAACATTTATCATCAATAATATAAGGAGGACTTAAAGATGGCTTCTGTAAAAGCTGAGCCTGGCCACAAAAAGTATGATGATTTGATTGACGAGATGAAAGAAGGTCAGATTCAAATCCCAAAATTTCAACGCGACCTTGTTTGGAGCATAGACAAAACTGCTGATTTATTGGATAGTATCCTAAAAGGATACCCAATTGGAACATTCATTCTCTGGGAGCCGAAGGAGAGATTCGATCAGGTGAAAAAGATCGGTGATTGGTCGCTCCCAGAAATACCGGAAGGTAAAAGCGTGAATTATGTGTTAGATGGACAACAACGAATTGTTTCGCTTTATGCTGTTTATCAAGGTAAGAGCATTACAAAGTCTGGCAAAAAAACAGCAACTGATTATAAAAAAATCGTGGTTAATCTTGATAAGGATGCACTGGCGAGCGATGCAAAGATAGTAACCGCCAAGAGAGTCAAAGGAAAGAGAAGTATTTCGCTTCACAAAGTTCTAAAATTTGATATTACTAAACCTGAAAAACTAGAGGAGAATGTCAGTCCCGATGAGATAGGTATGATAGCCCAGTACCAAAAAAAAATTGAGAATTATCTATTTTCTATTATATTCCTCAAACAAGCAGATATTGACTTAGCTGTAGAAGTTTTCAATCGTATCAACACAACTGGTAAACAGCTAACACCTTTTGAAATTATGTCAGCAAAAACTTACGATGAAGGACGGGGATTTGATATGCAGGACAGATGGGATAAGCTAGTTAAGAAGGAGAATGAGTATGGATTAAAAGATTACAACGGAATATCAAACATGGTTATTTTATATTTATTATCTCTGCTAATTAGTCCTAGCACAGAATGTAAAGCTAAGACTATCTATTCGCTGAAAAAGGATGATATTATTGATAAATGGGATGCTGTAATAGATGCCCTAAAATGTGCCATAGGAGATTTCCAATCATATTATAAAATTCCAGTATCTCGTATACTACCCTATGATTATTTACTAGTACCTTTTGCTTACTTTTTTCACAAAAACGAAAATCAACAACCGAATTATCAACAAAGAAAATGGCTTGACCAATATTTTTGGTCCGCTGCTTTATCAGGTCGTTATTCAGGTCCTGTACAAACAAATTTAGCACAAGATGTTAGAGATATTCAAAAAATTTTGCATGACAATTATCCTGAAATTAGATACAAAGATAACATTCGAATAGCTCCACAGACACTCATAGAAACCCAATTCAATAAATCAAGCAGTTATTGCAAAGCGGTACTTTGTCTGTTGGCATCTAAAGAACCGCATAACTTCGATCGTAGTGGCAAAGTGATTCTTGATAATTCATTTCTTCAACAGTCCAACAGTAAAAATGATCATCATTTTTTCCCTAAGGCTGCCTTAAAAAGCAAAGGTATTTCCAATGAGAATAGCCTAATGAATATTACACTTATTAGCGATGACCTCAATAAAAATGTAATTGGCTCAAAATGGCCGTCCAATTATATTGCTGGATTTAAAGAGGAAAACACTGAGATAGATAGTATTTTGGAGACTCACTTCATAAAACAAAATGGTTTTGGAATTGAAAATGATGATTATAAGACTTTCTTAGAAGCTAGAGCAAAACTAATATCTGCGGCATTGAAATCTAAAATTGACTCTGATTAGATAAATAGCCGTAGTAAAGTTACCATTATTTAACTGAGGCTAGTCGAGGTTAAATAGTAAGGAAAATAAAAGTAAGCATGTTTCTATTTTGGCGTGTAAGCCTAGGTCGGTGATTTTATACATATGTTGCTCCAATTATTTGTTTTCTTAGCAGGTTTGGCTTTAATTATTTGGTCGGCGAATCTGCTCATCAAAGGTGCGGTAGGCATTGCACAACGCTACCGGATTTCCGAGTTGATTATCGGCATGGTCATCGTTGGTTTGGGCACTTCGGCACCTGAGTTTTTCGTTTCTATGCTGGCGGCATTGCAAGGCTCCACCGAAGTTGCGCTGGGCAATGCGATTGGTTCTAATATCGCAAATATAGGCTTGGGTTTGGGGTTGGCTGCGCTGGTCGTGCCGATATATATCAAGCGACCGATCTTGTATAAGAAATTTATCATGTTGGGTGTCGCTATCGTCGCAGTATGGTGGTTGGCGATGGATAGTCGGCTGGATTGGGGAGATACTCTAGTGTTGCTTAGTACACTTGGGCAGACAACCGCAGTGCAGGCAAATTTTGAACTTGACATCAAAGACGGCTTACTTTTGTGGTTGACATTATTCGTGCTGATGTATTGGATGGTGTGTACCGCAGATGCATACGAGGACGACGGACAGCAGCGGCATCACGCTGGTTGGTTGCATATTATAATAGGCTCCGCTATATTGGTGGTAGCAGCGGAATTGATAGTTTGGTCGGCGGTCGGCATCGCCAACCGTTTCGGAGTCAGTGAATTATTGGTCGGTTTGACGATGACTGCACTGGGCACTAGCTTGCCTGAGATAGTTACCTCAATAGTGAGTGCCTGGAAAAAACGCGAGGATATTGCAGTAGGCAATATTTTGGGTTCTAATTTATTCAACGGCTTAGGTGTTATTGGAGCGATTGCTATAGTCGGCGGCGGACAGATGAGCAACGAGATATTGTATAGAGACTTTCTGGTAAGTGCAGTGATAACCATACTACTACTGGTATTGTTCCTGGCTCCGCCGCGCTACAGCTTGTATCGCTTCAAAGGGGTATTGATATTGATTTTTTTTAGCGCCTATATAGCTTTGCTTTATCACCAAGAAGTCAGTTTGGTATTAAAATAGATTTTTTGAACGGACTATTTTATGGCATTCGACTCGGATAAAATCAAACAACTGGCGTTAAAAGTCTTAGATATAGAAGCGCAGGCAATCCGCAGACTGCAACCGCAGATCGACGACAAATTTATTGCTGCGTGTCATTGCTTAATAGAATGTCGCGGTCGTATTATTTTAATCGGCATCGGCAAATCGGGTCATATTGCGAACAAAATCAGTTCTACATTATCTAGTACTGGTAGCAAATCTTTTTATTTGCATCCGGCCGAGGCCAGCCACGGTGATTTAGGTATGATTGATAGCGACGATGTCGCTATCATAATTTCGTATTCGGGGGAGACTGCAGAGATTAATACTTTGTTGCCAGCGTTGAAAAGTATTGCGGTCAAGACCATTGCGTTGACCGGTGCTATCAACTCTACCTTAGCGCGTGCGGTTGATGTTTGCTTGAATACCCATGTTGAACAAGAGGCCTGTCCACTGGGTTTGGCGCCAACTGCGAGTACCGTTGCAGCCCTGGCAATGGGTGATGCGCTTGCCATTGCTTTATTGCAGAGCAAGGGTTTTACGACCGAAGATTTTGCTCGCTCTCATCCAGGAGGGTATTTAGGTAGAAAGTTATTGCTCAAAGTTGCTGATTTAATGCGCACTGGAGATGCTGTTCCTAAAGTACTCGCATCTACGCTATTGATAGATGCGTTGTATGAAATATCAGCTAAAGGTATGGGGATGACTCTGATCATCAGCGATGCCGGTCAGGTGGTGGGTGTTTTTACCGATGGTGATCTGAGACGGGCATTGAACCGTAATACCAAACTTCTACAAACATCTATCGCCCAATTGATGACTCATCCTTACCAATCGGTCGTAGCGGATACGCTTGCAGTAGAAGCGTTGCAACTTATGCAGAAAAAGAAAGTGAATGCGCTTCCAGTTTTTGATCTAGAAGGTCAGCTGTTGGGGGCGATTAATATGCACGATCTCATACAAGCCGGACTCGTCTAGCAGGCTACAGAGCAACACGAGTGCCGCCGAGGCCGCAGTAGCCATTGGGATTCTTCGCTAGATATTGCTGATGATAGTCTTCTGCGTAATAAAAATCGGCAGTTTTGATAATCTCAGTTGTGATTGCCCCGTATCCCGCTGCGTGTAAATTTTCTTGGTAAATGTCGCGTGTGTCCACTGCTGTTTGGTATTGGAAATCGTCAAAACAAAATATCGCCGAGCGGTACTGGCTGCCAACATCGTTGCCTTGGCGCATTCCTTGAGTCGGGTTATGCGCTTCCCAAAAGACTTTGAGTAGTTTCCGGTAAGTGCTATGCCCATCAGTGCTGTGATTGTCACGATAGATGACTAGTACACTTTCAGTGTGCCCAGTATTGCCGCGGCAAACCGATCGATAATCGGGGTTGGTAGTCGTGCCGCCAGCATAACCTACTGCACTTAGGTAGACATCAGTTTGTTGCCAGAAACATCGCTCGGCACCCCAGAAGCAACCAAGCGCAAAGATCGCCGTTTGACTCTCTTCAGGAAAAGGAGGATGCAAAGCACACCCTTTAATAAAATGGTGGTTTAGATTTTTGTTTGCAACAATTTTTATCAAAGCATTAATACCTAATAATTAGATAATGTATTATAATTGATTCTCCCTTCCAAAACCTTATGAAAGTTTATTATGTTAAATCAATTTATAATTATAGCTACGGCGATTTTACTATTTCCTGCCGCATTTATTAGCCTAGGCATTAATGTCGGATACTCTCCGTACAGTGGTCTGGGGGCAGGTTTGGTCATTGCTTTATTGGCTGCTGCCGGGTTATTGCTAAAGAGGCCGACGATGCTCAAAATGCTCGGTCTTTTGATATTGCTATCGTTGATAGTCATTAGTGTAATTGTCACTTATCAGGTGTTCGTGCCGTTACTTAATAATCAGGTGTTGCTGTCCGACGGCTATATGCCGGAGAAGTCTTTACCATTATTGAGTTCGGTAATCGCACTCTATATATTTTATATATTAATCACCTATAGTACTACTTCAGAATACAAACAAAATTTCATGCGTAAACTAGAGGCAATCCTCTCGGGTCCTCCTCTGTTGTTAACGCTAGCGGTTGCCATCATCCTATCGACAACGATACTGCTGATGATTTATAACACTGCAGTGCACTATCCGGAACTGGTTGTGGTGACCAATAAGTTCTTAGCTCGTGGATTTATACCGCCGCTGACCATTCTGTTATTCTGCTGGGGGCTGATTTTACTGATGAGTAAAAGTTATATCTTGTGGAATGAACAGCGACTAATAGAAGAGCCTAACCGTTCGTTATTGATGGCGGCTTACCATAAGTTTCTTGACGAACAACAGGGCATGATGAAGGACAGTTATATAGACTTAATCTGGAAAAAATCGGCAGATTTTTATATCCTGCCACGCTACTTTAACTGGTCGATTCCGATATTGGGTTTTATAGGCACCGTATACGGTATTTCGCTGGCATCCGATGGTATACAAAAGATTATTGGTGAACAGCAAGGTTTAGCCAATTTATCCAATCAACTAGGTGATGCGATAGCACCGTTAGGAATTGCTTTTGATACCACACTTATCGCACTGTCCTTGAGTATCGTCTTAACTTTACTGCAAACGATAGTGCAGCGATGGGAGAATAATCTACTGACCAATTATGAAAACCGCCTGCTCGGAGTTGATCATTAAACATGCTTCGTCGGCACGATAATCTTAGCGATCAAGAGAGGAATAATGCGCCTATGGTTGAGATATTCGGAGGCGTGTTTGCACTACTTTTAGTTTTATTTCTGCTGATCAACACTTTCTCTCAGCTGTCTTTACAGGAACGGCTGGAAGGGCTCAATAGCGAGGGGGATTATAAAGTAAGTTGGGGAGTTCAGGGCACTGGTTTCTCAATACTGGCTTTCCCTGATGAATTGCGTATTGTTGAGACCGGCGATGTCTTAAAAAGAGATCAGATATGTTCGCCCGGCAGTCCTTTTGCAAGTTATACTAGAAAAGTTTACAGCACGCCTAAGCAGCAGCTGATTTTTATCATCTTAGAAGGTAGTGTTAAAACGATGGCCATTGCCCGAGAATGCATGCGTACGACGATGCCTACGCTACGAGACAAATTGACTATCGGTTGGATTATCGCCGATCGCGAACTACTCAAGTCGGTCTCGTTGGACGACATACCACCTTATATAGATCGGGTCATTCAACGGCAGTAGCGAGGCGATGACTAAGGCGCAACCACAAAAAAACAGGCTACTTCCCGGTTTTGCCGGTATTGCGCTTGCCGATATACTGGCGAATAGTGTCGCTATGATTATCATTTTAATCGTCCTGACAATGATGATCAAACACGAACAGGAACAAGCGCGTATCAGCGAGGTCGAAGATATAACAGTCTTGCTTAGCCGTGATCTGGCAACTTCTGTGGTGATGAACGGGCTGCCTACATCAAAGCCGGCTAGATTGCACGATTATGTGAATAGTCCTCTAGATGCCAATCCGCATCCTTCAATTATGCCGATTATTGAATTACACGGCGATTATGTTCGGGATTATTACACCAAAGCAAAATTCACTCGTCAGGAGATGCTTAAATCTAACAATGCGTTTGACAAATTTTTAGCAGCGATGAATGCTATGCAGAAAAACTATATCCGTATAGATATATACGACATCCGTATGTTTTATTTAGCGATGTCTATTATCAGCGACCATGCCCCTATGCCTCGCCATTGGCACTTTATAGGTTATGATGGAAATCCTTCAGCAGATGATAACAAGAGCAGCCCTGGTGCAGCCACGGAGATTAACGAAGTCGACGAAGAAACCGAAGACCAATCAGATGATCCAGGTGATAACAGATCTCCTATGCAACGCGAGGGTGACGAAAATGGTAGCGAAGATATGTGGGAAGAAGTTCCTGCCGGTATTTCTCTAGATACATCATACAGCGAAGAAAATTATCCTTTTGATGATCTTTCTTATGACACTGAACCCGCTAATCGTGATAACGAGCAGCGCAGTGGTGGCGCACCTGCCGATGAGATGTTTGATGCACTGAGCAAGATGATGGCTGAAAGTTTGCAGCCGAGGAGTCGTGGCAATTTCCCGAGTATCATGCGATTTAGGACTGCGACACCGCAATCGGCGAAGTCGTCGTCGGAAATAGAACAAGAATATATATTCTTCAATATGGAGAATGGAGAGGAAGGTGATGCATTAGACTATGCTAGAGTTTTAGCTGCACTTTTTAGATTTATGGAAAAAGCACAACAGGCAGTTACCGAAGGGAATTATCTGATGCTGCAAGATTTTAATTTCTCTAACGACATATTGCTACCTGCGGCGATGATGCCCAAGCTGAGTAATAGCGAGGAGATAAATTTTTACGAATATATAAAGAGCATAATGTTTCCACCTTCGGATGCTGAGCAGCAGCCTCTGCAGCTTACACAGCAGATCGAAGACAATAATATGACAGCACTAACGGTACATCCGAACCAGCTGGTCGAGCGTGCCCAGCTGCTGAATAATGAGGAGCAAACACCGTTGCCGGGTATTCCTGGAGATGCTACGGTTAGCATGCATGTGGGGCTTTATCCGGCAATTTATAAAGGGCTTAAAATTAGGATGGATAAAAATAGCATTATTTTGTTGCCTCGCAAACAAGCCGATCCCGACACATATAAATGGCGCATCGCAACGATCGTATCACCTCAAAGGGACGATTATCTACTTGCTTTTGTTTATGCGGCTATTAATCGCGACGGTAGTCTACGATTTGCCGTTGATCAAAATAATGTTAGTATAAACCAGACGCAAATAGCCACAAATTATCCGAGCATTCCGTATAGAAAGGAAAACCAGGCACTGGTGTTTTACGGGATGGCAGCACTGTTGCTGTTATTGGGTGTGTTGCGTAGATTCATTGTAAAAGGAAGTTGATTATAAAGGAGAGAGAACTATGAGGATGTTTTTGATGTTATTTCGTTTAGTGTTTATGTTATTTCGTCGTAGCGGCGGCATGCGCGGCGGCGGTCTTATGGGTCGCGGCGGTGGCATGATGCGCGGCGGCGGTGGTCTTATGGGTCGAGGTGGCGGCATAATGCGCGGTGGTGGACTTATGAAAAAAGGTGGTAAGCTATTAGCAAAAGGTGGTAAGAAGGGTTTATGACACTACCTTCCGCACTAAGGCATTTACTTGTCGCGGTAATAGTTATAGCACTTTCGGTGTTCAGTTTGTACAAATTGCGTACCGCTTTTTACGACTTTGATACAGTACGAGTGAGTGTATCTAAAATAGAGAGCAATCAGGGACGCGGGGCACAGCTCGATGAAATTTTAATACAGCATCTATACGCATTTGGGCATATACATTCCTTTGATCCAATACTTAGCAAATCGGAGTATGAGATACAGCTGCCGCCACTATGGGTCGATCGTTGCGAAGTACGACAAAAGAGCTTCTATGCTTTTGAAAAATGGTATGCCAACCATCAACCACCTGATATTGCACATCCCGACCAGCCTAAAAAGTGGACTTACAAAAGCGCTAGCCGTGACCATAAAATTAGCGGTCGCTTGGATGCGCCGGCAAACGGGATTAGTTATTATGATGCCTACGCTTATTGTCAGGCGAGTGGCGGACGATTGCCGAGGCGCGACGAATGGCTCGCAATTGCAAGTGGCAGCGAAGGTCGGCTTTACCCTTGGGGAAATAGCTTTAACAGCGAAGGTTGGCCTTATTTGGATCCGCGGCTCAATGCCGCTCAACGTTGTGGTGTGCATAAAGAGATGGATACACCGCAAGGTATACACAATCTTGGTAATGTTGCATCGGAATGGACACAAGGGATGCGCCTTGATGCAGAGCCGAGTATACACGGTGGTAATGCCTTCAATAAGCCGTATCAGATATATAGCTTGAATAACTTTTATCGCACCGTAAGGCCGAACTATCGTTCTCCTTATGTTAGCTTTAGGTGCGTATACGATAATCAGCCTGATAAAATAGCCTGGACCAACGCTGCTCCCGAAACAGTACGCCTGGATGCCGGGCTATATCGCATTGGTATTCCGAGTGATGCGAGAATACCCGGGCTGTTGGCGTCTGGGTTGTCGCGCAACCAGCTGGGCGTAGTTGAAAAGCTACTAGGCAAAGAATACCCCTATAACGAATTTCAAATATTGCGACACGAAGTGACTAGAGCACAATACAGACGCTTTATCAACGATCCACTGGTGCGCTACGGTCTCTATGCAAACGAGAAAGAGCCCCAAGGACACGATTATACTCCGTCCTGGGTGGACGACTATCAAGACGAAGACCTACCAGCGACCGATATAGATTGGTGGTCGGCTTACGCTTTTGCAAACTGGGCAGGTGGACGATTGCCTAGCAGTTTTGAATGGATCACCGCCTCTTCAATGAGTCATTATTCTTACCCGTGGGGCAATGATTTTAATCCTGAATATGCAGCTACTGCTGAGCAGCGGTTGCTAAAGCCACATTCCGCCTTAAAGGAGACAGGGGATATCACCACTGGTGGCGTGATCAATATGGGCGGCAATGTATCCGAGTGGACACAAAGCTTAAGCGCTGCCGGGCAAGGTTTTGCAATGATTGCTAAGGGCGGCAATTATGTATTGCCGGGAGAAAAAACCGCTCGCTTTGATTTTGAAAATCCACTGCCAGCTTCGTTTAAGGCACCGTATCTCGGCTTCAGAGTAGTTTTTGACAGTTAAGTTAAGGGTAACACAGTAAGTCTGTTTCTACAGCGACGATTCAATGATCGCGTAGTTCAAATTTAATGTGCACGCTCGATTTGCTCGCGTTGCCAGGTGGATATCGCCATTGGGAGACTGCCGTCATTGCGGTTTTTTCGAACACTTCGGATGGTTCTGATGCGATAACTTTAGGATTGATGACCGCTCCATTCTCGGCTATCAGAAACTCTATTTTAACCCATCCTTCTATGTTGCGTGCTATTGCGAACATCGGATAGATTGGTTTGACTCTGAATATTGGCTGCAGTCTGATAGGAGAGCGATTTTCACTAGCGGTGGAAGTATGCTTGGCGATCGACATAGGTGCTGGCTTGGGAGCAACACGTGCAGATTCAGGTTGATGTGTTTGTGCTTTGCGAGGATCCTTATCGTTAATAGATGCAGGTTTAGTATGCTTAACTGCAATAGATGCAGGTCTAGTATGCTTAACTGCGGGTTGCGTTTGTTCGCGTTTATCTTTATGTATAGGTATAAAATTGATAGAGATAGAAGGGTAGTGTGTTGTGTCGTTGTAGTTTGTATTTCCGATGTATAGACCTAATGATGCAAATAAACTGTAACTAATCAGCGAGGCTGCTATCAGTGCGAACAACCAACGCAGGGTTTTATCCATCTACTTCGGCGGCGATGGCGATATTTTTAATTCCAGCACGAGATATACTATCTAAAACTCTAATCAAAGCGGCATTATCGGATGCTTTATCTGCCATTATGGTTATCGCACTTTGTGGGTTTTGAATATACATTTTCTCAGCTATGTTTTGTAGCGTTCTGATATCAATCACCTGATTATCCAGGTAGATATCGCCGTAGCGATCAATGCCGATTTGTACCGATACTTGTTCGGAGGTTGCTAATGCGGCTTTTGCTGGGGTGATATTGATAGTGGTTTGTTGAATAAAGGACGCAGTGATGATAAAGAATATTAAGAGTATAAAGACCACATCGAGCATGGGTGTCAAATTGACATCAACTTCGTTGTCGGTAGTCAGGCTTTTCCTCCTTGAATAATATCTAGTCATAATTCAATTCTAAGCCGGAGTCTAGAAGGTAGATAGAACGATTTACGATGCTTTGTAAATGATATGCACCGAACAATCCAGACAGACTAATTAAAAGTCCTGCAGTCGTCGGAATGATAGCACCGGATATGCCGGTTGATATTTGATGATTTATATTGGATGCACTAAATAGTTGGGATTCAAAAATCGCAATCAAACTGAGCACGGTCCCCAACAACCCTAACAGTAGGCTTACTTTACTGAGTTGTTGTATCCATCTGATACCTCGCTCACCGTGCAATCGATATTCTGACAGATAATAGCATTTTAACAACCGCCGCTCGGCCATGGTACGGTGATATACCTTTTGCCATAGTCGTAGGTATCGCGCGCGCAAATATTTATGGTTGAATACAAAATATAAATAGCGCTCAATAATCAGCGACCACATTAGCAGTGCTGAAATTGCCAAAGCTAAAAGTATTTCTATGCCTATAGCATGAAGCCCGTAAAAGAAGCCATATATAAAATACGCCCACTGCATCAGTGTTTTGTCCTATCAAGTTGTTCCATTAAAAGGCCTGCGCTTTGTTCTTCTAGTATATTGTGTATCTCTTTACTATACGACATTGCCCAGGTATAGAGCAATAGCAAGGGGATAGCAACAGACAGCCCCATCATGGTCGTTGTGAGTGCCGTACCAATGCCCTGTGCGATGATTTTAGGATCGTTGGTACCAAAGAGCGCAATTGCTTGGAAGGTTTCTATCATACCGAACACAGTGCCTAATAAGCCTAGAAGAGGTGCTGCGACTATCACTACTTTTATTGTGCTAAACCCCCACTCTAATAGTGGTATTTCTCTTTGCACAGCTTGTTCTATTGCCAACTCCAAACCTTCTATGCTGGCGGTTGTATTGTGGCCAGCGTTCAGAACACGTCCGAGTGGATTATTGCTGTCGTAGTTTGTTTGATACTTTTGTTTGCGCACTGATTTCAGGCATGCCCATAATTGATAAATTTTTATTAGAACTAACAATAAGCTGTATGCGCCTAGTACCAATATAAAATATGAAATCCAACCACCTTGGCGGAAGTATTCTACGGCAGTGAGAGATGCAGCGGATATCGTCAACACTGCACCTTTTGATAGATCCACTGGCGCTTTTACAAAGCTGTCGTTTAGTTCCTCAGTGATGTCGTCTGCGAGTAACGATAAAATTTTGTCTGGGGATTTAGATAGCACGACGGCGCGTTGTACAGATGGTTCGTAGTATAAAAACTTGCCGTTGTATAGTAAAGTGAATGGTCCTATATGCGCGACTCTGTGCTTTGTCGGGGTGCCCCCGGGTAAAATTAATTCGGTATTGAAAAAACCCGTTTGCCCTTGTGCATGATAGAGTTCTATGAATAATTTCTGCAAGACTCCTATATGTTCGATGTCTAGGAATTGATGGTTTTGCAAGATCGGCTCTAGGGCTGTTTGATAATGGGGTAATAGCAACGGCATAAAGGATTTTGATATCATCGCGCGTAGTTCGTGGGCGGTGTTACGGATAACCGTGATGAGTTCTTTAGTAGGTCCCAATCGTTGATAATATGCAGATTGTAATTCAACGGCTTGTTGATTGCTCTGCTCCGCCAACCTCTCTAGAGACGCTATTTCTTGTTCTAGGTTTTGGGATGATTGCGAGATTTGTTTAAATATTGTGGTGTGCTCGGAGGATTGCTCGAGAGACAATCCATCTTCGGAGTCTGTTGCCGAGATTAAATTATCTGCTACCCTCAGTTGTGCCAATTGTACTGGTAACCTGAGGATTTGTGGTTTTGCAAGTTTGCGAGCGATGCTTATAGCCTCCCTGATACTATAATCGTAGCCTAAGTTCAAAGATTCCCATCTTTTTGCATGTCTGTTCCAAACACTTCTTTGGCGACCGTCTAAGGTTCTATATATTAAAATATTTCTACCGACATGTAGAAAGTCTACAACTTTAGCGTTTTCTTTGTCGATCCTTGCCCGGTAGTTTTCAAACATGAAACCGTATTCGGCTTCGATACGATAAGCTTCAAATATGCGACGAATTTTTTCAACCATATTTAATTCGGATGACAATAGCATATTACGCAGATCTGCTATACGCGCCTGCCGTTCTGAACTAAGAAAAGGTAAATCTGCTTCTATCCACTGCGCTAAGCTATCTACCATTTGTTCGGCTGAAGCAAGCAAATCCGATTGACTAGTTTCTGCGCTGCTCAATCGTTCTCTATATATTTTTATCGCATCGTTTTGCTTGGCAATCGTATGCTGTAGTTGCTCGGCATAAATATGCATCGATGGTTCATCGGCGTGTAGTAAAGTCAGCGGGGCGTCGGATATTAAAAATATAAGCAGTAGAGTTTTTGTTGTTTTGATTCTCATGGTACCGATTGCAGAATGGCGCGCCCGAAAGGATTCGAACCTCCGACCCCCTGGTTCGTAGCCAGGTACTCTATCCAACTGAGCTACGGGCGCGTGGTGAGCAAAATATTTTGCTAATATAACACAATATAGCTTTAGCGAATCCTCTATAGTGTAGAGAGGGCTAGAAAGTTTTAGTCACACAATCAAGAGGTAAAAAAGGGGGAAGGTCACACAGTGCGCTAGGCTATCAACCGCCTAGTGTATTTGCTGAGAAATTAGCATGAAAACTCTCTTTGAATGTGGGCCTAAAAAAGGAGGAGGGTCACTTAATAAAATACTACTCTACAGCCTTGATAATGAAATTAAGCTAACAGCCGATAGGATTGTAGTTGTGCGATAATAGGCGTTACAGCTAGCGGTATCCGAAGTTATTCAGGATGATCGTTGCTGCAGACGCAAATATTGCATGAGTCATTAGTTTATGATTCACCCAGGCATAATCAGTGTAGGTTAAAATATCAATCCGAGATAGCCATGCGAATTATCTTATCATTAGTAGTTTTTTTTGCCTTATTATCTTTGCTTGCTGTTGGCTTAAAGTTGGACCCCTCGCGGGTGCCGTCGCCTTTGGTCGGTAAGCCCATGCCTGCGTTTATCGGCGACGATTTACATCAACCAGGGAAGCGTATAGATCAACGCAGTTGGTCTGGACAACCAGCACTGGTTAATGTCTGGGCGAGTTGGTGTGTTGCTTGCTTGAACGAGCATCCGCTATTGATGCAGTTTGCGCAAACTGGCACATTTCCGATCTACGGGATAAACTACAAGGATCAGCGAGACGATGCTCTGCAATGGCTGAAGCGATACGGCGACCCCTATACGACGAGTTTATACGATATAGACGGGCGGGTCGGTATAGATTGGGGAGTCTACGGTGTACCAGAGACTTTTGTGGTTGATGATTTAGGTACCATACATTATAAGCACATAGGTCCGATTAACGAGACACTGATGCAGGATACGCTGATACCGTTGCTTGAGTTCTTGCGCGGTGAGCAGCTCAGTGTCGATGTCGATGAGCAATCCTAGAATGGGCACTAGAATGTATGTAGGCGGATGGTTAGTGGCTGTTGTGTGATAATATGATGTTTAGTAACAGCGCATAAGCAGTCATGATTAGTTTATGAAATATTGAAGTTTATGAAATATTGATAAGGCAGGTTATTCATATAGATGTGCAAGCAAAAGCAATTACCCATAGCGGCGTAAGCTGATGTCATCCACTCATGTTTTTTTATCGCTGAAGGATATTAAACAATCGGCAATCAGCTTAGCTAAAGATTATGCTTTAATTAAAGACCCAATATCAATGGATGGATCAATGGATGAATCAATGGATTACGATTTTTTGGCAGGTTGTTCAAGGCGTCGGTGCTGGTTGTGCGTTTTGACTAGCAGTATAGAGATTTTTGGGATAAGCCAATTGACTTACACGCTAAAACTAATAGCTAACACTTCTGATGTCACCGTTTAATCCGTTGCTTTTCCGTTTAGCCGGTATAATGTGGTTGTCGATACTGCTACCAGCGATAGCCGTCGCGATATCAACAACTGGTTTGTTACCCGAACAAGAGCAACGTTATCATAACTTATTAAGAGAATTACGCTGTTTGGTCTGTCAGAATCAGTCGCTTGCCGAATCCGATGCTGGGTTGGCAACAGATTTGCGTGATGAGGTGAAGGCGATGCTCCTGGCAGGGCAAAGCGATGATGAAATATATAAGTTTATGACTGAGCGTTACGGCGACTTCGTGTTGTACAAACCACCGTTCAAGCCGCAGAACTATTTACTGTGGATTGCACCGTTTCTATTATTGTTGATAGGGTTGACGGTGCTGGCGAGAAGGGTTGCCCGTCTAAAACCCGGCACGAGTGATATAGATCAGTGATAGAGTTTTGGAGTGTTGTAGCGATTGCCTGGTTATTGCTACTGCTTGTCTTACTAAGGCCGCTACTGCGCCGTCCGGCTAGCGGCGCACTAGGACTGATGTCACGAAAAAGCCGTTCGCTAATCAGTGTGTTAGTGGCTACTTTCGTCGTCGCTTCAAGTGCGCTGCTCTATGTCTATTGGTCGAACGGCTATTCCTCACTTGTTGCATCATCCGAGCAACAGAGCGATATGATAGAGTTGACCGAACAGCTGGCTGCTCGGCTCGCACAGTCTCCACAAGACAACCCCGATGGATGGCTACTACTGGCAAGTTCATACGCAGCATTACAGCAATACGATAAAGCAGTCGGTGCCTATGCCCAAGCCGAACTTTATACGACACTGGAAACCTGGGCACAGATTGGTTATGCCGAGGCTCTGCTCATTACTGAAGGCGCACCGAACACTAAAGCGATGGCTTTGCTTGAGGCAGTACTGGCAAGTGATCCAGACGACCAGCGAGGCTTATTTTTGATCGGGATCGCTTATATGGAGCAAGCTAATTATGCGCAAACTGTTTCCTATTGGCAACATTTATTGACCTTACTCAGCGCAGACGACCCGTTAGCGAGAGCGGTAGAAGAGAGACTTGTTGAAGTAAAAGCGCTGGCTACAAAAACAGTTGACGATAACGAATCGCCACAAGCTATCCCAACCGAGCAAACGGAGCAGCCACCGCCGGTGGTACCTAAGCCGCCGGATGCGAACTGCTTTATACGCATTGAAGTGAGGTTGGCATCCGAACTTTCGGCAAATGTGTCTGCGAGCGATACACTCTTCGTTTATGCTAAAGCTGCGCAAGGTCCTCCGATGCCGCTTGCTATTAAGCAATTTCAAGCGGGTGCGCTGCCGCTGGAGACTTGCTTAGGGCCTGACGATGCAATGATACAAGGTATGACCGTAGAGCAATTTAGTCCGCTTATAGTTATTGCGCGCGTTTCAAAATTGACTACCGCAATGCCGCAGCCGGGTGATTTACAAGCCTCAAGTGAACCTATCGTTGCCGAAGCTGGTACTGCGGTCTCTTTGACGATAGACGAGGTGCTGGAATAACGGTGTCGATAGAGTATCTAATTGGCTGGCGTTATACCCGCGGTAAGAAGCATAATAACTTTATTTCGTTCGTATCGTTGATTTCTATCTTGGGTATTGCAGTCGGAATGACCGTTATCATAACCGTGCTGTCGGTGATGAACGGTTTTAAGGAAGAGATTAGAAATAAAATATTGGATGTCGTCTCGCATAACACATTGACTAGCCTAGATGGCACGATAGATGATTGGCAATCTATGCAGCCACGACTTGAACAAGAACAGGGCGTGGCAGCAGTTGCACCTTTTGTTGAGATGCAAGTGATGTTGATGAAAGGCGATAGGGTCAGAGGGGCTTATGCGCGCGGAGTGGTACCCGAACTAGAGAAGCAGGTTTCTAATATTAAAAACTATCTTAAAGAAGGTGCGTTGGACAGCCTGCAACCAGAACGCTATCAAATAGTCGTTGGTCAAACACTCGCTTTTTCTTTACAAGCAGAACTAGGTGATAAAGTCACGCTGATTAGTCCGCAGGCAGCAGTCACTCCGGCCGGGATTTTGCCGCGGATGCGTAGCTTCATAATATCAGGCATATTTGATAGCGGTTTATCAGAGTTTGACCGCGGCATCGTGCTAGTGAATCTGGAGGATGCTCGTCAGCTTGCTCGCCTAGGGGATAAAGTCAACGGTTTGCGTTTGCGATTGGATGATTTATTTGAATCACCGGAACTGAGCAAGCGGCTCAATTTACAATTAGGACCGCATTATTGGATTAGCGATTGGACACGCAGCCACCGAAATTTTTTTAGAGCATTGGAGATGGAGAAATTATTGCTATTTTTAATCATGGCATTGATTATCGCAGTCGCCGCTTTTAATATTATTTCAATGCTGGTGATGGTAGTTATAGAAAAGCAATCCGACATCGCTATTTTAAGAACCATGGGCATGCAGCCGCGACAAGTGATGAAAGTGTTCATTACTCAAGGATGCTTGATAGGTTTGCTAGGAAATATCGTAGGCGTTATCGGGGGTGTGCTACTCGCCAGCTATATTGAAGAAATAGTGACGGCGATAGAAAGCGCCACCGGAGTTAAGTTTTTGTCAGCCGATGTTTATCCGATTACTGAGGTACCTTCGCGGTTAATGGAATCCGATGTTATGGTAGTGGCAACATTGACTTTTGTTATGACTGTGCTGTCAACGATTTATCCAGCCTGGCGCGCGTCACGTTTGAAGCCGGCCGAAGTTTTAAGAAGTAGTTGATTATGGAAGCACTGCTTCAATGTCGATCGGTGACTAAATATTACGATGACGGCGTATCGCGCACCGAAGTTTTAACCGAATTAAATCTGAATGCAAACGCAGGCAGCACTCTTGCAATCGTCGGTGTCTCAGGTTCCGGTAAAAGCACCTTATTGCATTTACTGGGCGGCTTGGATACACCGAATGAGGGCGATATAACCATTCAAGGTCAATGCATCAATCGCATGTCGGAGGCCGAATCTAGTCGTTTTAGAAACCTGCATATCGGGTTTATATACCAATTTCATCATCTGCTGGGTGACTTTAATGTGCTGGAAAATGTGTTGATGCCGCTGCTGTTAAGAGGGCAATCACTCGCTAAAGTTAAAGACTCAGGTATGCAGTTGCTTACTAAAACCGGATTGGCTGCGCGCGCACGGCACAAACCTCATCAGCTATCAGGTGGCGAGCGTCAGCGAGTCGCCATCTGCAGAGCGATGATAACCCGACCGAGTATCCTGTTGGCCGACGAGCCGACCGGGCAACTGGATAGGAGTAGTGCCGAAGCAGTGACCGATGAATTACTACGCTTGAATGCCGACAGTAAAACATTATTGATATTTGCCACCCACGATCAACATTTAGTGAGTCGCCTGCCGACAGTTTATACGCTTGATTCGGGAAAGTTATCTCATCACTAGAGACCGTCCGACAATCGTAATCGGCATTATATTCCGCTGTATAATAACCTATAGCAAATACCCTTTGTTAAGAGAAATATCAACATCCTATGCCTGACACCATTCACTCTGTAGCTGCTAAATCTTTGCGCGGCACGATATATGTCCCAGGTGATAAATCAATATCGCATCGGGCGTTGATATTTGCCGCAATCGCCGAGGGTGTTAGCGAGATAGTTGGTTTTTTAGCTGCTGAAGATTGTCTTGCCACTATGCAGGCACTGATGCGCTTAGGTGTAAGTATCGAGGTTGGCGACAACCTAATGCGCGTGCGTGGCTACCGCAACGGTTTGCATTCGCTTGAACAGCCTATAGATTTAGCTAACTCTGGTACCGCTATGCGTTTATTGACTGGTTTATTGGCCGGCAAAAAGATTTCGGTGACCCTAAATGGCGATGCTTCCTTAAATCGTCGTCCGATGCGTCGCGTCGTTGACCCTTTGCTAAAGATGGGCGCACAGATCCGCACTTCGCAACAAGGTACACCGCCAGTGATTATAGAACCTGCTGAACAATTACACGGTGTGTATACCGAATTGTTAGTTGCTAGTGCACAAGTCAAATCGGCTTTATTGCTGGCCGGCTTGGATGCTCAAGGAGAGACTGTTGTCGTTGAACCTGCGCTGAGTCGCGATCATAGCGAGCGTATGTTGAGCTGTTTCGGGTGTCGGATTATACGACACGGGCTTAGTGTGCGCGTTGTCGGTGGCGACCGCCTTCAAGCGGCTCGGATAATCGTGCCGGGTGATATCTCGTCAGCCACCTTTTTGATAATCGCAGCTACATTGATAGCCAATAGCGATTTAGTCATCGAGCAAGTGGGCTTAAACGAAACACGCCTGGGTGCTTTGAGAATTTTGCGCGCAATGGGTGCTGATATAGAAGTGCTGAAGCAGAATATTGTCTGTCAGGAGCCGGTGGGTGATTTACGCATTCGCTCTGCTACCCTATCTGGCATAGAAATTCCGATTGATTGGGTGCCGTCGGCGATAGATGAATTTCCGGCGTTGTTTATCGCTGCAGCGTGTGCCGAAGGGCATACTTATTTGCGCGGCGCTAAAGAGCTTAGGGTAAAGGAAAGCGACCGCATCGCAACGATGGCTGAAGGCCTACAGGCTTGTGGAATTGCGGTTGAGGTTTACGACGACGGTATAGCGATTGAAGGTGGACGGCTAAAGGGTGCTACGGTGGATAGTAGAGGGGATCACCGTGTGGCAATGGCTTTTGCAGTCGCTGGTGCTGTTGCCGAACAGACTATTTCCATTCAACGATGCCAGAATATTGATACCTCGTTTCCCAATTTTGTTCAAGTCGCTAACACAATAGGCCTTAAACTCTCGCACTAATATGGCAAAAATACCAGTCATCGCAATCGACGGACCTGCTGGTGTTGGGAAAAGTACCATCGCTTGTCGATTAGCAAAGACTCTAGGTTATAACATTTTAATCAGCGGCGTGTTATATCGTATCTTTGGTATGCAGTTGCACCAAAGTCAAATAGCGTCGGATGATAAGTATCAGATAGAATCTTTGATTGCCGGAACTGACCTAAGGTTTGTTTTGAGCGACGATGGCGTACAGATATACTTAAACGATACGCTTATAGGCGACAATATATACCAAGAGAATTATGCCAAGATGGCATCGGCGATCGGTGAGAGTGCAGTTTTACGCACCGCCTTATTACCTATGCAGAGGGGATTTAGGCGACCACCTGGTTTGGTCGCGGATGGTCGAGATATGGCTAGTGTAGTGTTTCCAGATGCTATGCTAAAAATATTTTTACAAGCCGATATAAACGAGCGTTGTCGTAGAAGGCAGCAACAATTGGAACTACGAGGGGTTTATGCTACACTAGACACCCTATATAAAGAACTACTACAGAGAGACCAACGCGATAGCGAGCGGTCCATTGCTCGATTAAAAATCGTTGATAATGCAATCGTATTAGATACAACTAAACTATCTATAATAGAAGTTGTGAATGAGCTTATGGGAGTAGTGGAGAGTAAATTGAACGAGCGAGGCAAATAATTTAATGGAAAACTTTTCCGATATCTTTAATGCGCAAAAGACGCATAGTCCGAAGGTCGATATAGGTTCTCTGATTCAAGGGAAAGTGGTCAGCATTACTGGAAGCAGCGTTATCATTAATGCTGGCTTAAAGTCAGAGGGAATTATACCGATAGAGCAATTTTACAATGTCAAAGGTGAATTAGAAGTTAACGAGGGAGATATGGTAGAAGTTGCGATAGAAAGTCTGGAGGACGGTTTCGGAGAGACGGTGCTATCTCGGGAACAAGCCAAAATTCTTGAGGCGTGGCGACAGTTGGAAGAAGCGCAGGCAAGGGACGAGATTGTTAAAGGTGTCTTGAGTAATAAGGTTAAAGGTGGTTTTACCGTGCATATTTCAGGCATTAATGCTTTTTTACCAGGCTCGCTTGCGGATACACAGCCGGTGCGTGATCTTGAGCACTTAGAAGGCAGAGAACTCGAATTTAAAATTATCAAACTGGATCGTAGTCGTAATAATGTTGTGGTTTCTAGACGAGCGGTCTTGGAAATGCAAGGCGGTTTAGATCGCGAGGAGATCATCGAGGGCTTGGAAAGCGGTAGTGTCGTCAAAGGCATAGTAAAAAACATCACTGATTACGGTGCTTTTATTGGCTTCAACGGGTTTGACGGTTTGCTGCACATTACTGATATGGCATGGAAGCGTGTGCAGCGTCCTAGCGAAATACTGACAGTGGGTGATGAAATAGAAGTTAAGATACTAAAGATTGATAAGGATAAAAATCGTATCTCTTTGGGTCTCAAGCAACTTAGCGAAGATCCATGGGACAAATTGATTGAGCGACACCCGGTAGGCTCAAGTCAGATGGGCAAGGTTACCAGCGTCACGGATTATGGGTGCTTCGTAGAAATAGAAGATAATATTGAAGGTTTAGTGCATGTTTCCGAGATGGATTGGGTTAACAAAAATATCAAACCCTCCGAAGTCGTATCCAAAGGCGATGAGATAGATGTTATGATACTTGATGTAGATGCAGAGAAACGTCGGATATCACTGGGTATTAAACAATGCACGCCGAATCCTTGGGAGCAATTTGCCAAGCAATATCCTATAGGTACTCAGATGGAAGGCGAAATCAAATCTATAAACGAGTTTGGTATCTTTGTTAGTTTAGGCGATCACGGCATTGATGGCTTAGTTCATATTAATGATATTTCTAATATCAAGCCGCCGGAGCAAGCTCTACGTGAATATAAAAAAGGAGATACGGTCAAATTTTCGGTAATCGGATGTGATGCCAAGCGGGGTCGGATTTCTCTCAGCATTAAGGCACTTGAGAGTGATCCTATAGGTGATTATTTGACTGCCCATCCTAAAGGTTCAGTCGTCACTGGTGCTATTGCGGAAATAGGCGATAAGCATTTGATAATTGACTTAACCGAGCAGGTAAAAGGTTATTTACCACACACGGAACTCGCTAGCGAGTCCGATAGCGATGACTCGTTGTCTGGTTTAGAAAAAGGGCAAACAATAGAAGCTAAGATAACTGGTTTTGATAAAAAGAAATTTAGATTTAATTTATCAGTGAAGAAGAAAGAGAGCGACGAACAAAAACAGATCGCTAAAGATTATATCTCTAAGAAACCAGCCAAGACTTCTTTGGGAGATGTAATTAAAGGAATTTTTACTGGTAAAATGCCGCACAAGGAATCTTAAACAAATGTCTCAGTCAATTACCCGCTCGCAATTAATAGAACAAATAGCGAATAGCCAAGATCGGCTACAAAATGAAGATATTAAACTTGCGGTTAAACACTCTTTTGATTATTTAAGTCAGGTTCTGAGTTTGGGCGAGCGTATAGAGATTCGCGGCTTTGGTTCTTTTTCTCTACACTTTAAGAAACCTAAAACGATGCGCAATCCTAGTAGCGGAGCATTGATGGAGATTCCTGGCCGCAACATCCCACACTTTAAGCCTAGCAGTATAGTCAATAAGCGCATCAACGGAACCAATAGCGACAATTTTATTTCTCCCGATGAGGATAGTAGGGATAGTAGCCAACATTAAAGAGGACTTTGCGGCTATATACTTTTGCCTGAGGTGATTTTTCAGGATATATATAAATGGGTGATTTAGTTTTTGATTGGTACTGGGTTTTAGTGCCGATTGCATTATTACCAGTTGCAGCGGTGAGCGGCTGGCGAGCGTGTAGCCAAAGAAATATTCTCAAACGAGCGATTGCGCCGGAATATATCAAAGGTCTGAATTACTTGCTTGATCAGCAGACCGATAAAGCGGTAGAGATTTTTATTAAATTTTTCCAAGTAGATATGACGACTCTAGAGACTCATGTTCTACTAGGGAATTTATTTCGCCGTAAAGGTGAATTGGAAAAAGCGATACGCATTCACGGTAATCTTATACAACGCGATCATTTGAATGACAACGCTAAATCCGAAGCTTTATTTGAACTAGGGCAAGATTATTTACACGCTGGATTATTGAGCAACGCCGAAGATATTTTCAAGCGACTCATAAAGACCGGAAATCCGGCTTTTCTCAAAAGAGGCTACAATTGTTTAATCACAATCTACGAGATGGAGAAATCGTGGCATCAAGCTATAGCGTGTGCGCAGCAACTGCAGAAATTAGGTAACGACTGTAGCCGTTATATAGTGCATTACTACTGTGAACTTGCCGAGAAAGAATTAGCCGATTGTGATAACTACGACAAAGCACAAAAATATCTTGCTAAAGCCAAAGCCTTAGAAAGTCCATCAGTAAGGTTGATGATTATTCAGGGAGATTTGGCATTGGCTAGGTTAGACCGGGATAAGGCACTGGCCTATTATTCGCAGGCCTTTTCGGATTATCCCGGCTATGCCGATATTTTACTGCCTAAACTTAAAAAGTGTTTTTCGCCGTACGATCCAAAGGCATACGCAACCTATGTAAAGAATTTAAATATTAAGGATATGACGGTCTTGTATATAGTCAATTATATACAATCTATGTTTGAGGCTAATCGCATAGACGAAGCCGAGGAGTTTTTATTTTATCTAATTGAAACTAAGCGTGCGCCACTACGGGTATTGAAGATTTTTATTGAGGAGAAACTTAAAGGCACTGATTTATTTGAAGATAAAATAGTACGTCGGATCATTGATGAAATGAACGCGAGTTTAAGTTCGGATTATTTTTATATGTGTAGCAAATGTGGCTTTAAGGCGTATCAGCTTTACTGGCAATGTCCGAGCTGTCATACCTGGGATAGTAGTAACTCTATAGACATAGTCAGTACTTCTCAACCTCAAACCCAATGACTACAGTATCAGTTTAGCCGCACCTAGTGCACCTCAAGAGACATTGGATTTAGGTATCCCTTCATCCTTTCGTGTGCATTTAATTTTGCCGTCTATGACCGTTCGTCGCCTACTAGCTACCGTTCGGCAGATTTTTGAAAAATTTAGGATTTAGTACTTTAAGCTATCTTTTTTCACAACTTAAAGGAGAAAAGATATGAGTGTAATTAAAACTATGATGGTAACGGCAATTTTTTGTTTTGCAACTTTTGCCAATGCCGAAATCAATGTTAACACCGCAACCATCGAGCAGCTTACTGCACTGCATAATATTGGTGCGGTAAAAGCCTTAGCGATTGTTGAATACAGAGACAAACACGGAGCTTTTAAAAGTATTGATGATTTGTTAAGCGTTGAAGGTATCGGAATGGCAATACTGGAAGCAAATAAGGGTATGTTAAGCGTTGGCCGGCAGCTACCGACGAATGCGTCAATAGAAAAGCCGATGCCGGCAAGCAAACATCTCTCATCAGGAGTGTCTTCACCAAGCGTAGCTGAGGACAACTAGCTAGTAGACTCTCTTTATAGATTACTCTTTAGCAATGATACGCAGGTTGGGGTGATGTTTGCATCGCCCCAATTCTTAATTTAGCGCGGTGCACGATAGCACTCTCTGGTGCCGTTTGGTGATAAAACAATCTGCCAGGTGTGTAAGTTTCTTGCCAGAAAAGCACCAGCACAACTTAGTAAATAATACTTCCACATACGATAAAAACGCTCGTCGTAATCGTGTTTAAATTTTTCCCAGTGCTCGTCGAAATTTCTAAACCAGGCGAGTAATGTTTTGGCATAATCAAGGCCGAGATTTTGCCAGTCTTCGATGACGAACAGATTTTCGCAAGCGGTTGTGATTTGTTTTGCTGAAGGGATTAGAGAATTGGGAAATATGTATTTGGCAATCCACGGGTCAGTGACATACTGAGTCCTACTACTGCCGATTGTATGAAGAACCGACAAACCTTGCGGTGCTAGGATGTTGCGCACGGTTTTAAGATAGGTACTATGGTTTTTGTAGCCTACATGTTCAAACATTCCTATTGAATAGATACGGTCGTATTTCTGCTGCAAGGTACGGTAATCTTGTAAGCGTATTTCTATAGGCAACCCGCGGCAATTATTTATTGCGTAGAGTTGTTGCTCTTTAGAGATCGTAATACCAGTCACCGACACCCCATAATGCTCAGCAGCATACTTTGCCGCACCACCCCAACCGCAACCTATATCAAGCAGTTGCATACCCGGTTCTAACAACAGTTTATCAAAAATCAGCTTTAGCTTCGCTTCTTGAGCAGCATCTAGGTCATCTGCCATTTTCCAATAACCGCAGCTATAAATCATTCGTTTATCTAGCATGGACTTGAATAAATCGTAGCTCAGATCGTAGTGTTGTTTCCCGACCTGAAAAGCCCGTTTAATTTTTTGCAAATTGAGTAGCAGTGCGATGAAAAAATCGTATAGATGCGGGAGTGATTTTGCGTTGTCATAAACTTTTGATTGCATAACACGCCGTATCATTTCCTCAATACTCTCGCATTCCCACCAACCTTCCATATAAGACTCGCCGAAACCTAAAGATCCCTGTAATGATACTCTTTTATATAGAGCCTCATTGTGTACTTGGATATCCCACGGCCGGTCACCATTGATTTTTATATCTGCTTTTTCTAGGAGGATTTGATATTTTCTTTTCAATATAGTATTCAACATAAGCGTATTTTACATTCCCTAGCGCATATATGCATCATCGAGAGCGCAATTTTCAAATCAAAGTTCTGTAAGCATAGTCATATTTAAATCAAGTGGGATGTGGTAGGGCAGAATCTTTCCACCCAAGAGAGCATTTCTAATGATGCTCAGATAGATATCAGGTAACTGCGTTATGGCAGCCTAGTGACTGTTTTACTTAAAATTCTGAAATTTACTAAAACAAAGGCATTGGTCATACATTTTTAATAAATTTTAGATTTCAAGAGCACTTGAGAAAAACTTAGCTATTTCGCCTATATAGAATAATTCTTAAATCCTTTTAAGTGTGGATTTAGCCGGTATCGTACAAGTTATTGCAGGATCCTGTTATGTATGATAGGATAAATCATTAGAATTACTCAAGGACGAGAAATCAATTTGTTTGGTTGCACGCGACTAAATGTTAAGGAAGGAATTTGCAAGGACGCAATAACTTTTAATTAAAAGTAATATGGAGGTAATAATGAAAAAATTACTTGTAATTATGACCACGATGGTAGCGATGTTGTTAGGTTCACTTCCGGCAACAGCCGAGCAATACTATGTTCCTATGCCCGTTTACCGAACTGGTCCTTATGCCGCAGGCGGCACTGGTTACTTTGGAGGCATCATCGACTACTACACGCTATTAAACGAGCGTGACGGTGGTATTGGTGGCGTCCAAGTAGTCTGGGACGAATGCGAAACAGAATACAACAGAACTAAAGGTATAGAATGCTATCACCGCCAAAAGAAAAGCGATCTAGGTGAAGCTCTGTACTTTGACCCTCTGAGTGTAGGTATTTCATCCGGCTTAATTGAGCAAGGCCGTCGTGATAAGATTTCCATTATCAGTGTCAACCATGGCAGAACGGAAACTGAGCGCGGCGATGTTTTTCCTTATCAATTCCCGTTAGGCACCAATGCTTACGACTTTGCTTATGCAACGGTCAAGCATATGGGGCAGCAAATGGGCGGTATAGACAAGCTCAAAGGTGAAACTATCGTGACCTTGTATCACGGTTCGCCTTATGGTCGTGAAGCCAATGAATTTTTGACTGGTTTAAGCGAGCAATATGGTTTCACCCATGAACCCATAGAAGTTCCCCATCCTGGCAACGAACAGGGTTCTCAGTGGCTGAAGATTCGTAAACTCAAGCCTGCTTATGTCTTTTTAAGAGGCTGGGGCGTGATGAATCCAGTTGCTATGCAGACCGCTGCGCGTACTGGTTACTCAGTTTCTAACTTAATTGGTAACGAGTGGAGCAACTCTGATGAAGATGTAATCCCTGCTGGTAAAACAGCTGATGGCTACCAAGCAGTGACAGTACATCGTGCTGGTGCTGATTTCCCAGTAGCCCAAGAGATTACTGATCGTCTATACAACCAAGGCAAGGGAGATCTAGAAGATCGCTCTCGTATTGGTAGTGTTTACTATAATCTAGGTCTTTGGGCTGCGGTTATGTCTTCAGAGGCAATACGAGTCGCCCAAAAACGCTTTGGTAAGCAGCTCAACAGTGCTCAGGTTCGTTGGGGATTTGAAAATATTGCTCTAACCCAAGATGATTTGGACAGAATGGGATTAGGTGATGTCGTACCCCCCATACAGGTAACCTGTATGGATCATGCAGCAGTCCACTTGGCACGTTTCCAACAGTGGGATGCAAATGCACGCCAGTGGAAGCTGATCAGCGACTGGATCGATGGTAGCAGTGATTTTTCACGCCAAGTCGTGAATGAAAACGCTGCGAAATATGTTGAAGAGCATCCGGAATTCAAGCAACGCGATTGCAACAATCCGGAAGATAGAGACAACTTTGACGTATAGTAACTTTTGTCATCCATAGTCAATATGGATGTTTAAGTGTTATTAAGTAGGCGGAAAGATAGTCAACTATTTTTCCGCCTTTTTTATAGGGATTTTAAATAATGGCTAAATCAAAAAACGCATTGCTGGCAATACAGAATATAGAGGTTGTCTATAGTCAAGTAATATTGGCTCTGCGCGGAGTAACCTTGGAAGTGCCAGAAGGTAGCATCGTTTCCTTACTGGGTGCTAACGGTGCTGGGAAAACCACTACACTTAAAGCTTGCTCTAATTTATTACACGCTGAACGCGGTATGGTGACCAAAGGATTTATAGAGTACGATGGACAAAACATCGCCGAAATGATGCCCTACGATTTAGTCAAAGGTGGCGTTGTACAAGTTTTAGAGGGGCGTCATTGTTTCCCTCGTCTGAGTGTTGAAGAGAACCTGCTGACTGGTTCTTTTATAAGAAAGACTGCAACCCATGCTGAAATAAAGCAAGACTTAGAGAGAGTATACGAATATTTTCCACGCATACGAGATCGGCGTAAAAGCTTGACTGGTTTCACATCAGGCGGTGAACAACAAATGACTGCAATAGGTCGCGCGCTGATGGCGAATCCTCGCCTCATTCTCCTCGACGAGCCATCTATGGGTCTAGCACCTCAGTTTGTAGAAGAAGTCTTTAGAATAGTTAGAGACTTGAATAAAAATGAAGGTGTTAGTTTCTTAGTCGCAGAGCAGAATGCGGTTATTGCCTTAAACTATGCTGATTATGGCTATGTCATAGAAAACGGTCGCGTGGTTACTAAGGGTACTGCGAAGGAAATGATGGCACGCGAAGATATAAAAGAACTCTATATGGGAGTAGGTAAAGAAGGAAGAACATCGTTTCGCGATGTTAAATACTATCACCGCCGCCGCGCCGCTTTTTATTGATTAAAAGCCCGCCAAAGGGCGATGATTGTTAGTTATCAGTGGTATCCTTGTATACCATGACCTTGCATAATCCCCGCAAACGCTTTGGCCAGCATTTTCTGACGGATTCCGATACAATTTCTCGTATTGTCGATGTCATTGCCTCTAGTTCTGAGGACATTGTAGTTGAAATAGGCCCTGGGCAAGGCGCGTTGACTGAGCCTTTGCTTGATAGAGTTTCGTGTATACACGCAATAGAGATAGATCGTAATTTAGCCACTGTATTAGAACAACGCTTTCGTCACTTAGATAAGCTCCGAGTGCATTGTGCCGATGCGCTAAAAATAGATTTTTCTGAGCTTGCAAAAAAGCAACGCGTCCGTGTCGTCAGCAATCTTCCTTATAATATATCAACTCCGTTGATCTTTCATCTTGCCTCGTTTCACGATAATATTATTGATATGCACTTAATGCTACAACGCGAAGTTGCACAAAGACTAACGGCAACGACCGGCAACAAAAACTACGGTAGATTAAGCGTTATTGCTGGATGCTGTTTCAAAATAGAAAAGCTCTTTGATGTTTTACCCGAATCATTTACACCACCACCTAAAGTTGTATCGAGCTTTGCTTACTTTAAACCGAAACCGATACTTGCTGAAGGAGAATTAAAAGAACTTGATAAAATTGTCCGACTGGCGTTCGCTAATCGGCGCAAAACTGTGGCAAACGCATTGTCCGCTTTATTTAATCTATCGACATTAAAATATTTAGGCATAGATCCTTGCTTACATGTTGATAATATAAAACCGGAACAGTTTTTAGACATGTTAGAATATTGTAATAAACGAAGGAGATGAATATGTTAGCAGATAAAGATATAAAAGTTAGTGTAGAGGCACAATATCTGGATGATCAATCTGATTCATCCGAAGATCGATATGTTTTTGTGTATACGGTTACCATTGAAAACAAAGGGAATATTTCTGCGAAATTGATTGCTAGGCATTGGATCATCACCGATTCTAATCAGAAAGTACAAGAAGTTAAAGGAGAAGGCGTCGTTGGAGAACAACCATACCTGCCGCCTGGCACTCGTTTTTCTTATACCAGCGGCACGGTTCTAGAAACCCCATTCGGGACCATGCGTGGTAGCTATAAAATGATCGCCGAAGATGGTTCAGAGTTCGACGCTAAGATTGAAGAATTCCTACTGTCGGTACCGCGCACCATACATTAGGTGACAGCAGCGAGTAAATTCGGTGTGTGCGCAAGAGTCGGGCACGACTCTTCGCAGTTTTATAACAGCAAAAAATACCAAGGGACTCTTGTAGTCAAGCGGAAAAGACTTGCTAAAGAAGAAACGATAGCGATTAAAAATAGAAATAAGATATTTCATAAATCAAGCGAAAAAATGAGTGAACTACCGGATAACAGCGTTCACTTAATGGTCACTTCTCCGCCGTATAATGTCGGCAAAGAATACGATAACGATTTAACGATAAATCAATACCGAAGCATGCTGCGTAAAGTATGGATAGAAGTTCACCGGGTTTTAGTAGACGGCGGCAGAGCGTGTATAAACATCGCTAACATTGGTAGAAAACCGTATATACCGCTGAGCACGATGCTGGTCGCTGATATGGAGTTTTTAGGGTTTTTGATGCGTGGTGAGATTATATGGGATAAAGCAGCATCGGCAGGCACCTCTTGTGCGTGGGGTAGCTGGCGTTCGCCATCCAATCCTGTATTGAGAGACACCCACGAATATATACTGGTATTTTGCAAAAATACTTTTAGCAGACAGAAACCCGTACAGAAAAACAAAGTGGCGACCATCAGCAAGGAACAGTTCTTGGAATACACCAAAAGCGTTTGGCGTTTCCCTGCCGAGAGCGCTAGACGAGTCGGACATGCAGCACCGTTTCCTATAGAACTACCGCACCGGCTGATACAACTATTCACCTACAAAAGTGATATAGTGCTAGATCCATTTATTGGTAGCGGGACGACCGCAATCGCTGCGGCGCGTAGCAAAAGGTTCTACATCGGCTATGAGACCGAAAAGCGATACATAGAAGTTAGTAAAAACAGATTAAAAAATGAATCAATGCATGCTAGCTTTGTTTGATAATAAAGAATTAATGAGTCAATTGAAAAAAAGTTTGCCCATTGCTTTTAGTATCGCAAGAGAAACCTCAGAAGGAAATCCAGCAGTCGGGTTTTTAAGAGAACATATATTAGTTGGATATTTTCAAAAATGTTTTGCTGTTGATAAAGTTAACACGCCGAGTTCATCAGTGAGCGTGGATATAATGTTATGATATGTGATGAGCCACTTACTCAAGACAGTAACAAAGAAAGATGCAATAAAATTAGTATGGACAGTTGATAATCTAAAGGTGGATAAAGCAATCGAACAATTAAAAATAAGTCTTATGGAAACTCAATGAGTTTATACGCCATAGGTGATGTACAAGGTTGTTACGATGCACTGCGGCGTTTGTTGGATTGTATAAACTACGATCCAGCGGCAGATAAACTGTGGTTTGCCGGCGATGTCGTAAATCGTGGTCGACAGTCTTTGGAAGTGTTGAATTTTATTAGCAGTCTGGGAGAGGGTGCCGAGTGGGTGTTGGGCAACCACGAACTACATTTACTCAAACTCGCCGACGGTTTGATAAGCGCACCGCACAGTACGCTTGACACAGTGCTGAATGCAGCCAACGCCGATTCTTTGTTAGCTTGGGTGGCAAGGCAACCGTTGCTACGGATAGATTATCAACGAAAGCTGATACTGGTACACGCCGGGCTATTGCCGCAATGGGATATTGCTCTGGCGATACAGTTAGCCGAGCAGGTTTCGCAACAATTGCGAAGCACCCAGCGCAAATATTTTTTATCGCAGTTATTAGCCTTAGGAAACAAGCCAGCATTATGGGATGATAGTTTGCAAGGTATTGATCGTGCCGCGATTACCATCAACGCAATGACTACTATTCGTTTTTGTGATAGACAAGGGTGTATGGATTTTTCCGCCAAGTCACCACCCGACGAGTGCCAACCCGATCTCTATCCGTGGTATACGCTAGCTCACCGACGAGATCCCAGTTATACGGTCTTATTCGGCCACTGGGCAGCTCTTGGATATCGCCGCATGGAATCCTATATCGCATTAGATTCAGGTTGTGTCTGGGGTGGTTATCTCAGCGCATATCGCCTAGATCTTGGCAATGAGCAAATTTTCCAAGTACCTTGTGATAAAGTAGCGTGACCGTTCTATGTGACTATGATTGAATACTGCGTTAAAAATCCAATAATCACTAATTTTCTACTGATCTCGGTAGTAGTTGTAGGTGTCTTGTCGTGGAAGATGATGCCGCAGGAAATGTTTCCGGTCATTGAGTCGGATAGAGTCTCGATAAAGACTGAGTACGAAGGTGCGCCGCCGGTTGAAGTTGAACGCCAATTGACGATTCTCATTGAAGACGAGGTTGGCGATATAACCGAGATAGACGAACTACAATCGGTGAGCCTGGAGGGTGATTCACGCATCTATTTGTCTCTCAAACCCAATGTAAATGTAGACGAGGTAGTGCGTGATGTCGAAATAGAAGTGGATTCTATACAGGATTTTCCAGATGATGTAGAGACACCGCGTATCTCTAGAATTAAGACTAATTTCCCAGTTATTAGTGTCAGCGTTTACGGTGATGTCAGCGAAGCCGAATTGATTCGCGGCGGTGAAATAGTCAAACAAGCACTGCAAAAAATTAACGGTGTCGGTGGTGTTGATATCACCGGTGATAGAGATACCGAAGTCTGGGTGATTGTCGACCCTCATGAGATTGCTGCGATGAAAGTATCTTTGACTGAGATCCGCAACGCGCTATCAGCCAACCTCAGCGATCGTCCGGGCGGTTCGTTATCGGCTTTGGAAGGTGATATACAACTGCGCGGAATGAGTGTTGCGGATAATGTTCAGGCAGTCAAAGATATCGCTATTAGAACCAATAGTGATGGTGGGCAGTTGCGAGTCGGTGATATTGCCGATGTTGAAGTGACACTGGAGACCGTACAAACCCAAGGTCGCTTTGCCGGTTTAAATTCCCTGAATCTGGTTGTTACTAAAGATGCCAGAGCATCAACCAACGATATTGCCGCAGAGGTTAGGAGATTGCTCACTGACGAAATACCAGCATTGCTTCCAGTAGCTATCAAAGTCGGTTATCACAGCGATCTCTCAGTGTATATAGATACTCGTCTGAATACCGTTTTTTCATCAGGGCTGATAGGCTTGGTGCTGCTGTTAGCATCGCTTTATGTATTATTAAATTTCAGAGTTGCACTGATTACTGCTCTGGGTATTCCGGTCTCATTTTTAATCGCCGCCATCTGCATCTACTACCTAGGCTTCACCATCAACATGGTTTCTTTATTTGCCTTTTTAATAGCTCTAGGGATGATCGTAGATGACTCTATCATTGTGACCGAAAATATACACCACCATATAGAACAAGGTTTGCCAGCACGCCAAGCCGCATTACGCGGAACGCGTGAGATTGTTGCGCCGGTTATTGCTTCCACCTTGACTACTGTGGTTGCATTTTTACCGATGTTTGCTATTGGTGGTACGATGGGGGAGTTTGTTAAAGTCATCCCGGTTGTCGTCAGTGGTGCATTGCTGGGCTCGTTGCTAGAGGCTTTTTTTGTATTACCAGCGCACGCTAGTTTACTGCTAAAAGATAATGTGATGCCAGCGGCTCGCTCCTTGAGTGCTGCGGCAACACACCCTACGGCGATGTTATCGAGTAATAAAAACCACGGCTTCGTAAATTGGGATAAACTTTTAAAACCCTACAGAAGCTATCTAAGTTGGGGGTTGCACAATAGATATTTTATCTTCATTACTGCCACCTGTATTTTGCTATTGTCGTTGATTATTTTAACCACCCGTATTCCTTTTCAGTTATTCGGTCATGTTGATGTCGACGAATTCTCCGTCAATATAGAAGCACCCAGTAATTACAGCATAGAAGAAACTACCGCGCTAGCATTGCGTGTTGAAGACGAGATCTACAAAGTATTTGACGGCAATGAGCACGAACTTAAAACACTGCTCACCAATGTTGGTCTATTGATGGCTGGTCGTAGCGGTGACCAATCTAAAGTTGGTGATAACTATTTTCAGTTTTCAATCTCACTGAGTAAACAAAAACCTGAAACTTTCATCGATCGTTTCGTGGTGCCGCTGATAAACTTTAAATTTGAGCCTGACGGAAATCGTACGCGCAGCGTCAAAGAAATTATCCAGCTAATACGAGAACGGGTATTGCAAATACCTGCTATCAAACGTTTTTCTATATTACGGGCGCAGGCTGGCCCTGGTGGTTCTGATATAGAGATTAGCATCGCTGGTACTGATTTGGAGAAGCTCGAATCTCGTGCCAACGAACTAATAGAGTATATGCAAGGCATTGCCGGAGTTTATGATCTACAACACGATATGGATAGAGGCAAATTAGAAGTGCGCTATCAAATGAACGAAGAAGGACAACGCTTAGGGATTACCCAAATGCAGATTGCCGATGTCTTGCGCACTGGTTATTTGGGTATCAAGGCAGTGTATGCCAATTGGGGTGACGAACGTTATCCAGTCAGGGTGATTTTTGATGAAGACACACGCAACGACAGTAGTCGATTGATGAAATTACCGCTGACCCTAGCCGACGGTAGAGTTGTTTATCTCAATGAAGTGGCGACGATTAAATTGGATCGCAGTTTTAATCGCTTAAATCGTCTCGACGGTCAGCGTATCGTTACGATTACCGGCGAAGTGGATACCGACAAAGTCACCGCTTTCCAAGTATACAACCAAGTTGACCGTCAATTCGGGCAGCAATACGAGCAAAGTTTAGAATACGATATGATATTTCGCGGTGAGAAAAAACGCGCCGATGAATCTTTTGAAGGTGCTAAAGTTGCCGGTGTTATTGCGCTCATGGCAATATTTTTGATTTTGTTGATATTGTTTCGCACCTTATCAGAACCACTGCTTATATTACTGACCATTCCTTTCGGATTTGTCGGTGTGATTATCGGGCATGCACTATTCGGTTATAACTTGCAATTTGTATCGGTAGTCGGCATAGTTGCATTGAGCGGCATCATCGTTAACGACTCTTTGATTCTATTGGATCAGATTGGAAAATATCGTAAACAAGGTTATGGCTGCGAGGAAGCGGTAGTTGCGGCAAGTTCTCGACGTGCTCGTCCAATTATATTAACTTCGATTACCACTTTCTTGGGTGTGTCGCCGTTGATTTTCTTCGCTACCGGACAGACTCGATTTTTATCACCAATGGCAATCAGTTTAGGTTTTGGCTTAATTTTTGCCACTGTGCTAATACTTACCGTACTACCTTCTCTTTATATGATAGCTGAGGATTTAAAAGGGTATATTAG
Source organism: Chromatiales bacterium (assembly GCA_014323925.1). Taxonomy (NCBI): domain Bacteria; kingdom Pseudomonadati; phylum Pseudomonadota; class Gammaproteobacteria; order Chromatiales; species Chromatiales bacterium. The sequence goes on from JACONC010000001.1 coordinate 131,962, forward strand.
GAAACGAATTTAGCTATGCGCGTTATCACGCTCAATGTCAACGGCATACGCGCCTCTGCTCGCAAAGGATTTTATCGTTGGCTTGCCCACCAGCGTGCTGATTTTGTTTGCTTGCAGGAGTTACGTATTCAGCCTCAGCAACTTGACGACAAACAATTTTTCCCAGACCGCTTCCATTGCCATTATCATCATGCTGAGAGAAAAGGGTATAGCGGTGTTGCGTTGTATACTACGCAGCGTCCTGACAAAATTATCAAAGCCTACGGTGACCCTGAGTTTGATAGCGAAGGACGCTACATAGAAGGAAGGTTTGGTAATTTATCAGTGGTTTCTGTTTATGCGCCGTCCGGTTCATCAGGCGATATGCGACAGCAAGCGAAGTATCGTTTTATGGATAGCTTTATGGAACATCTGTGCAAGCTGAAGCGCCAACGCAGACATTATATTATCTGTGGTGATCTTAATATTGCTCATCAGGAAATAGATATAAAGAACTGGCGAGGCAATATGAAAAACTCCGGTTTCCTGCCTCGAGAAAGACAATGGTTGGATACCTTATTCTATAAGGTTGGCTATCACGATGTTTTTAGACAGTTATGCTCAGCCGCCGATCATTATACTTGGTGGTCTAATCGTGGTCGTGCCTGGGAGAAGAATGTAGGATGGCGTATAGATTATCAATTAACTACGCCGCGTGCGCCGTATCGTCCGCAAGCAGTGCGCATCTATAAGCATAAACGTTTTTCAGACCACGCACCTCTGATCATCGACTATGTATAGCCGTCAACTAAAATCTTACCAGGATATACGCGTACTGCAAATTTTACTAATAGGAACTATCAGTGGTTTCCCTTGGGTACTGATCGGTTCGGTGATGACTCTATGGTTAAAAGACGAAGGCCTGAGTCGCAGTGCTATAGGTTTGTTCGGCTATGTATTTGCAGTATTCGCCATCAACTTTTTATGGGCACCACTGGTTGATACAATACGTATCCCATATTTAGCACATCGTATCGGTCAGCGAAAAGCGTGGATATTACTGATGCAAGCAGTTATCTTATTAGCATCGCTGGTCATGTATTTGCTATCGGCACAGACCGCTTTAGTCTATGTTGCAGTGACCGCGTTAGTGATTGCCGCCGCCGCGGCAACCCAGGATATTGCAATAGACGCACTGCGCATAGAACTGGTTGCTAAGAGCGAGCAAGCCCTAGTCGTAGTCGGTGCAGCGATGGCAACCGCAGGATGGTATAGCGGCTACAATGCTGGCGGTGCGCTTGCGTTGTACGCAGTGGCCGCCTTAAAAGAGATGGGGGTAGAACAACCGTGGAATCTGGTTTATTTATTAATGACTGGGGTAATCATTTTATGCAATATCGGATTGATGCTTATCCCAGAGAAATCAGCAGCTAAACGGCTACACGCACAACAGCAGACGCGTGCTGCTGTATATTCCGATCTGAAACGAAATGCCGATATTGATCACTACGCAGCAACATTCGTTGCCTGGTTTGTATCTTTGGTATGGAAACCGTTAGCTGATTTTTTCTACCGCAATGGCTTACAGTTATCGCTATTGATATTGGGTTTTATATTCTTGTTTAAGATAGGTGAAGCATTTTTAGGTCGTATGTCCTTATTGTTTTATTCTGAAGTTGGCTTCAGCGAAGCGCAAATCGCAACTTACTCAAAGTTGGTTGGCTGGGGCAGCATCTCCGCTTTCGCTATTATCGGCAGTCTATTCAGTGTACGCTTTGGTTTGTTCAAAGGTTTGATAATCTGCGGAATTGCAATGGCTGCTACTAATCTATTGTTCGCTTTATTAGCGGTAGTCGGCAATGATATTCGTTTATTTGCGGTTGCTGTCATCGGTGATCAATTCACGACGGCAATATCTACGGTTGCTTTTGTGGCTTTTATCTCGCAGTTATGTGGTCGTATTTATACAGCAACGCAATACGCATTACTCGCCTCCCTAGGAAATCTATCCCGTACGGTGCTATCAGCACACAGTGGACAGCTCGTTGATTTCTTAGGTGGCGACTGGCTATGGTTCTTTATCTTAACAACGGTAATGGTTATACCTAGCTTGGTGTTGCTATATTTAGCGAGGCATCAACTCGCCCCCCATCTACGGCTTAGGGAATAAGCCCGGTAGAGGTGTCGGTATAGGACTGCTTCGCTACGGTGATTTTATTAAATCAGCTTCAACTGCGCTTCTTTTTTCTTTGCCGATTAGTTTTTCTATGATTGTCAGAGCGAACTCCATTGCTGTACCTGGACTGCGTGAAGTAATGATATTACCGTCGCATTCGATAGCCTCAGTGGAGAGTTCAGCAGCGGTATTTTGTCCATCTAGTACGCCAGGATAAGCGGTGATTCGCGAATCATCCACCAGACCTGCGTCGACCAGCACTTTAGGAGCAGCACAGATCGCACCCACCCACTTTGTCGCATGATGATGTTTCAGAATTTTGTGAATTCTAGGATCAGTGTTCAGGTTATCAGAACCGGGTTGTCCACCGGGTAATGCGACCATATCAAAACTACGGTTTTTAACTTCGTCCAGTGTGACATCGGCGATCAAGCCGATGTTGTGTGCCCCGCGTACCTCCTTAGCTGCTAATGAAGCAACAGTGACTTTTATGTCCGCACGCCGTAGTAGATCAATGAGGGTGACCGCTTCTATTTCTTCGCAACCAGTGGCGAGAGGGATGAGTACTTCGGTCATGGGTGCTTATTCTTTTGTGCTTATTCTTTTAGGGCTAGCTTTTTTAACTCTTTGAGTGCTTGTTGTACTTGGCTATCATAATTTAGATGCGCTTTTAAATTTTTCCTGCTTAATTTTTCGCGTTCGGCCAGTTGTTCGGTGCTGAGTTCATCAAACTCGAATTTAAGATCCGGTTGAATGCCTATATCTTGGATTGAGATGCCGGAAGGGGTGTAGTATTTTGCGGTAGTCAGTTTGAGCGCATGTTCTTTGTCAAAAGGATGTACTGTTTGCACTGAGCCTTTGCCGAAAGATTTCGTACCTAAAATCAGTGCGCGTTTGTTGTCCTGCAGAGCGCCGGCGACAATCTCTGAAGCCGAAGCTGACCCGTTGTTAATTAACAATATCACTGTCATCCCATCAGTTCTATCGGGACCGGCAGTTTTGTATTCTACAGTAGCACCTTTGATTCTACCTTTGGTATAAACGACTGGTGTTCCGCTTGGTAAAAACAAGTCGGCTACATTTATCGCTTCGTTGAGCATACCACCTGGGTTATTGCGTAAATCGATTATCAGTCCGTTCAGTTGTCTTTTATTCTCTTTTTTTAGTTCTACAATACTCGCCAGTAGCTCTTGACTTGTTTTTTGTTGGAATTTGGAAATGCGTATATAACCGTAATCAGGTTCCAGAAGCGTGTGGCGCGAGTTCTTAATTTTAATGACTGCACGCGTCAGTGGCACGGTTAAACGTTCGTAAAGAGTTTCCTTTTGCTCGACCTGTTGTTCGCCCTGTTCTTCTTTTTGCGGTTCTTCTTTTTTACGAAGTACGGTCAATGTAATGGTCGTGCCTACCTCGCCACGCATCAAATCTATTGATTCTTGCAGGGATAACTTCTTAACCGTTTTGCCATTAATATCAGCGATTAAATCACCTGCCTGTATACCAGCTCGCTGTGCAGGGGTGTCGTCTATTGGCGAGATAACTCTAATAAAATCTCCTTTCTTATCTACTTCTATACCCAGCCCGCCAAATTTACCAGTGGTATTAACTTTGAGTTCTTCGTAAGACTTTTTCTTTAGAAAAACTGAGTATGAGTCCAGTGTGCCAAGCATGCCATCAATAGCACCTTCTATTAGGGTCGCATCGTCTATTTCATCAACATAAGAAGTTTTGATACGGCCGTACACATCACTGAATACGCGCAACTCTTTAAGCGGTAATGTTGCTTGTTCGGCATTTGCTTGATAGGCGCCACTCCAAAATATGCCGCTACTAATTAGTATTACTGATAACGATACGGCAATAAAACGAACAGATAAATATTTATGCATGAGCTTTCTAGCAGTTTAGAAAAATATCATTATATGCTTATTCGTAAGCAGATAACAACTAATGACCAAAATTTGTATTCATAAGCCCTATTATACCCATGCTGGCGTTATAAACAAACGGCAATTTTTCTCTATTTCTCAGAGACATAAAAATGGCTATAGTTTAGCCATTCTCTCAAAACTATTTTATTTCAACCACTTTACTGTTGGTTCATCTATTGTTTGAGTTCATCTTTGCATAGCCGTAGTCATTGGTGATAGCTTTTATTTTGACTGATATCACCACGAAAGAAGGCACGCTAGGATTATATTCGGATAAGGCTAGCGAGTGTTAAAGGCACACTAATCTGCCTGCTAGGCGTTGGTTAATATTTTTACAAGACAGTGCCGCCAATAAAAGAGATAGCAGTTTCTGTAGCGCGTGATGCACAAAACCGGCGTTGCTAGCATCAGTTTAGTGTGACAACTTATTCATTGATAGCTTGATTTTAGAGTGTTTGAAACTACGCATCAGCAAGTCGATAGAGTCATGCTAGCGGTGCCAAAATGTTCGGTTCTATTCTAGTTAATCCACAGCTTATCCACAGATTAGTGAGTTTTAACACCCCAGTTATCCACAACACTTTTTTTGTTAACTATATGAAATATAGCCATAAATTTAAAATATTAGTATTTTATCCACAAGGTGAAGTCATAAGTATTTTTAATCCTTGTTATTGGAGGACTATCCTGATCACCTAAGCGTTATCTGCTGACTTCGCATTCCTGAATAATAGTACTCAGGCTGCAGCTTAGACCAGGCAGTTTGACAACGAGGTGCTTTAATTGGGATGTAAGCCATATTTTATCGATAAATTGGTCATCGTATTGTTGCTAATGTTATCGAGCAAAATCTCAGTTTCGTTATGTTAAAAAATATTTATTCAAATAGAATCACTTCGGGCCTATTTTATTATTATTTTATCATTATTATTTTATGCATAAGTGTAGTTCACTGACGCGGCTATGGATAACAGTGACTATAGATGTCCAGGTTAATAAAGTTAATAAAAAGGTATTGTGTTTTGGTAACCTCAGTGCGTTGTTGCCGGTACTTGCACTATCTTTTTTCGTTGCTTAGGTCTTCGTTTTTCTTTACCGATGTATGCGCAATGCTGCTAAATGCCTATCTATTACTCACTGCCTTGCGCAAAGCACCCTAATCTAATATACTGACCGCTATATATTTTTTTACCAATCTGGATAGCAAAAATAATTTTTGAAAAGTTATTTCAGATGAATGGTATAAAAAAACCGATGAGCTGAATACCCAAATAAAATATTTAATGGATGTGATAAAAAATAAAAACGGCGGTAAGTCGCAAGCTACAGATAACAGATCTCAAACAATGAAACCAAACCAGGTTTCCCATAACCAGGTTTCCCATGATGTATCGGAACTCAAAGTTGCCGAAATATCCAATGTTGCTCCTGGCACATTTAAGGTCATGCGCCGCAGTGGTTCAGTTGCTACATTTGATAATAACAAAATCCATGTAGCGATGAGTAAAGCCTTTATCGCAGTAGAAGGTTCAGCAGCTGCAGCATCGCCAAGGGTGCGTGAAACAATTGACAATTTGACCGCACAGGTTGTCGCCGGGCTTACTCGTTCGCGCCCGGATGGATCTACTTTTCATATAGAAGATATACAGGATAATGTTGAATTGGCATTGATGCGCAACGGCCATCACAAAGTTGCTCGTTCTTATGTACTCTATCGCGAAGAACAAGCTCGCAAGCGTGGCGAAGAACAAGCGCGCAAGCGTAGTAGCGAGCAAACTGATAACAAAGCCATCACTAAAGACATTTTAGTCAGCTACGAAGACGGTGAAAGTAGACCTCTGGATTCAAATCGTATCAAGCAGATATGTCAAGAGGCATGCAACGGTATTGATGCAGTAAATGCCGATGCAGTCATCAGTGAAGTGTACAAAAATATTTACAACGGCATTAATGCTAAAGAGATTGTCAACTCACTTATTTATGCTGCCCGCTCTATGGTTGAAAAAGAACCGGCTTACGCCAAAGTCACTGCACGCCTACTGTTGGATCAATTACGAAGCGAGGCGTTGTCGTTTATAGACGGCCGATATAGCGAAGCGGTTTTCAGCGAGATGACGGAGAGGTATCCCGACTATTTTATCGCTTATATAAAACGCGCGTGCGACCTAGAGTTGCTTGACAGGCGCTTGCACGACGAGTTCGATCTGCAGAAACTAGCAAAAGCACTGCAACCGCAGCGCGACTTGAAATTTAATTATTTGGGTTTACAGACCTTGTACGATCGCTACTTCATACACAGTAATAAAGTACGTTTTGAGTTGCCACAAGCATTTTTTATGCGTGTCGCCATGGGCTTGGCAATCAACGAGGTAGACCGAGAGCAACGAGCGATAGAGTTCTACGATTTACTCTCTGATTTCGCCTTTATGAGTTCTACGCCTACCTTATTTAATTCCGGCACCTACTGTCCACAGCTGTCGTCTTGCTATTTGACGACTGTCTCCGACGATCTATTAGGGATTTTTGGTGCCATACAAGAAAACGCAATGCTATCGAAGTTTGCCGGTGGTTTGGGTAACGATTGGTCTAGGGTGCGGGCGATGGGTTCTTATATAAAAAGTACTAACGGCGAGTCGCAGGGCATTGTGCCGTTTTTGAAAGTAGCTAGCGACACTGCAGTTGCAGTCAATCAAGGTGGCAAACGCAAAGGAGCGGTCTGTGCCTATTTGGAAACTTGGCATCTGGATATAGAAGAGTTTCTCGAACTCAGAAAAAATACTGGCGACGACCGCCGCCGCACGCACGATATGAATACTGCAAATTGGATTCCTGATCTGTTTATGAAACGTGTGAGAGAAGATGAAACCTGGACATTATTTTCACCCAACGAGGTTGCCGATTTGCACGATGTATACGGGAGTGAGTTTGAAAAACGTTATACCGAGTACGAGGCTGCTGCTGAGCGCGGCGAAATCAAACTCTATAAGCGCATCAAAGCCGATCATTTGTGGCGTAAGATGCTTAGTATGCTTTATGAAACCGGGCATCCATGGTTGACATTCAAGGACTCCTGCAATTTACGCTCACCGCAACAACACCTTGGCACCGTACACTCGTCTAATTTGTGCACCGAAATTACGCTCAACACCAGCGACGAAGAAATTGCAGTGTGCAATTTGGGGTCGGTTAATCTAGTTGCCCACTTGGGAGATAAAGGGCTAGATACTGATAAGTTGCGTAAAACGATTCGCACCGCGATGCGCATGTTAGACAATGTTATTGAGTATAATTATTACAGCGTTAGAAAAGCGAGAACCTCTAATTTGCGCCATCGTCCGGTGGGTCTGGGTGTCATGGGTTTTCAAGATGTCCTTTATAAATTACGCATACCTTATGCAAGCGAAGCTGCGGTTGAGTTTGCCGATAGTTCTATGGAAGCGATTAGCTATTATGCAATTGACGCATCGGTTGAACTAGCCAAAGAGAGAGGTGTTTATTCTACTTACCACGGTTCGCTGTGGAGTCAAGGCATACTGCCTATAGACTCTATAAATCTGCTCGCCGACAACCGCGGCAAGTTATTGGACATGGATACATCACAAACCATGGACTGGGATGCTCTGCGTAAGCGCGTCAAAAAATATGGGATGCGCAACTCCAACACAATGGCAATAGCACCGACTGCGACTATTTCCAATATCTGCTCGGTTTCACAAAGCATTGAGCCGACTTATCAAAATCTTTATGTCAAATCTAATCTATCGGGCGAGTTTACGGTTATCAACGAGTATCTGGTAGCAGAACTGAAAAAATTGGGTCTGTGGGACGCGGTCATGGTCAACGATCTAAAGTATTACGATGGTAGCATACAAAAAATAGAGCGAATACCCAATGAGTTAAAAGAGATTTATGCGACTTCATTCGAGATCGACCCAAGGTGGTTGGTGGAAGCTGCTTCGCGCCGGCAAAAGTGGATAGACCAGTCGCAATCGTTGAATTTATATATGGCCGAGCCGGATGGCAAAAAAATGAGTATACTTTATAAATTAGCTTGGCTCAGAGGCTTGAAAACGACCTACTATTTACGCGCGTTAGGCGCCTCCCATGTTGAGAAGAGCACGATGGAGACTACCGACGGCAAATTGAATGCAGTTGAAGTTAAGCAAAATGGTCAGCAAGAGTGTTTGGTGCTGGACGATACTTGTGAAGCATGCCAGTAAGCGATTTTTTTATTTGATAAGATAGATAAAGGAGGCATTATGCAGCAAAGTCAATTTTTTTCGGATTGGGAAGATCCCTTTGCCGAATCTACTGCTAAGGGAACTGCGAAGTTCGCTACCCCCCCCGTAAAAGAAGATATGTCAGAAGATATGTCAGAAGATATGTCAGAAGGTGTGTCAGAAGATGTGTCGTCGAGCGAGCAACCGCAGACTGAACAAAGTGGTATGACTGGCTTGGAGTCCATCGAGAGAGGTGCGGCTCGCATACAGGTAGACGATAAGAAGGTGATTAACTGCCGCGCTGATTTGAACCAACTGGTGCCGCTCAAATACGAATGGGCATGGAATAAATATCTGATGGCTTGTGGTAACCATTGGATGCCGCAAGAGATTAATATGACTGCTGACATAAAAATGTGGAAAGACCCCGAAGGTTTAAGTAGAGACGAGCGTATGGTCGTCAAACGTAATCTAGGATTTTTCTCTACTGCCGACTCCCTAGTTGCGAATAATCTGGTGCTTGCGGTGTATCGTCATATTACTAACCCTGAGTGTCGTCAATATTTATTGCGCCAAGCTTTTGAAGAAGCTTTGCATACTCACGCCTATCAGTATTGCATAGAGTCCTTATCTTTAGACCAAGGTGAAGTATATAATATGTATCGCGAGCTTCCGTCAGTGGCTAAAAAATCCGAATGGGCACTACCTTATACTCAGAGTTTGAGCGATCCTACATTTAAGACCGACACTTTGAAAAATAAACAACGGTTATTACGCGACCTCATTGCTTTCTATGTAGTGTTTGAAGGTATCTTTTTTTATGTCGGCTTCGCACAGATTTTGTCTATGGGACGCCGCAACAAAATGACTGGTATCTCAGAGCAGTTTCAATATATATTGCGCGACGAATCTATGCACATGAATTTCGGTATCGATGTAATCAACCAAATAAAAGTTGAAAACCCTGAATTATGGACTGAAGAGTTTAAGCGGGAAATCATTGCACTTATTATGGAAGGCGTAAAATATGAAAAGCTCTATGCCGAAGACACCATGCCACGCGGCATGTTAGGAATGACTGCTAATTTGTTTAAGCAATATGTAGAATTCATAGCCAACCGCCGTTTTAATCAAATCGGGTTACCAGCACAATTTTCAGGTGCGACCAACCCGTTTCCGTGGATGTCCGAAGTGTTAGACTTAAAGAAAGAAAAGAATTTCTTTGAAACCAGAGTGACCGAATATCAAACTGGCGGTGCCTTAAACTGGGATTAATATCTAAACCAAGCAACCATAGACCCTGCGCGCCGCAAGCTGTAGAAATATGACAGTCTAGGTGTTATGCGTAGGGTGTTCGCATTGACTGCTTGACTAAAAATATTCGTTCTCGGCGTCTTGACCATCGGGCGGCACATCGCTTTCAATCACGCCCTGCATTTGTGCTGCTTTAATCGTATTCTCTATAAGGCTGGCAACCGTCATAGGTCCAGTACCGCCAGGCATAGGCGTAATTGCCCCGGCAACTTCTTTGACTTCGTCAAAAATGACATCGCCGACAATTTTTCCGTCTACTTGAGTAATGCCAACATCAAATACCGTAGCACCTGGTTTAATCGCCGATTTTCCTATCAACGCGTTGATGCCGGTCGCAGCAACAACGATGTCAGCGTCGCGGCATATATCTTCTATAGCGTCGGTTTTAGAGTGGCAGAGTGTAACAGTCGCATCCACTCCTTGTTTAGATAATAGTAATGTCTGTGGTATGCCGACTAAAAAGGAACGTCCGATAACGACTGCCGAACGGCCTGCCGTGGTGATGTTGTATTCTTTAATCAATCGCATTACCCCGAGTGGTGTACAGGGTGCCAGGCCGACACCACCTTTGACAAGCCGTCCCATACTCTGAAAGGTTAGCCCGTCAACATCCTTTTCTGGAGGGATCATTTCCAATAAACGGTCAGTATCCAAGTGTTCGGGTAACGGTAGCTGTAATAAGATTCCGTGTATCTGGCTGTCGTCGGCGAGACTTAGTAAGGTGTCTTCAATGCCATCGTTGCTCACCTCGGCCGGTAATTTAACTAAATGCGGGGTCAAACCGGCTTTTTCGGCAAGCTGCATTTTTAGGTTCACATAGAGATGGCTAGGTGCATAGTCACCGATTAGTATGGTGGCCAGCACAATTTTCGGATTGCCTAGATCGGCTAACTTTAGCGCACAATTGTGAGCGATTTTACGCGATAGACTTTGTCCATCCATAATAACCGCTGATTGCATAGCTGTTACCTTGCTAGGTGGGTAAAGCGGGTTGCTTGGCTGGGTGTAAATAAATTAGACTTTTGCCTAGTTTACCGCCGTAGTTCCCAGCTGAGATCATCGTTAAACCTTCGCTGCCCGATGATGCTTTTATCGCTGCTTGAGTGGCTGCAATAATCGCTTTTATATTGCGACCGTTCATAATAATCTCCATTACCGATGCAACCCCTTCGGGTAAGCCATGCTCTACATCAGGATGTTGTTGTAGCATAGGGCAGAATTTTTCGTAAGTACTGGCAATCGTAAAATCGTAACGACTGCCGGCTTTGGAACCGCTACCGGCAATCCCGCCAGGGAATGTGGTGACAACCTCAGCCATAGGTGCAATCGCCTCGACACCTTTTTCGGCAGCCGCTAATGCTGAGTCGGTATCTTTGCCGAAAAACCATAAATTACCACCCATCAGACCTTCACGATAACCAAGGCGACGGTCTAATATAAACTCTCCTCCGAGTATTGGTATCCACCACATTTCCCGGCCGAAACGCTCTACACGCTTCTGATAACCATTGCCAAAATAAGCGATTTTGCGGCCTATCTGGTAATAATTTTCGCTATCCTCCAACATATTGAAGCAGGAGGCAGTCGGACAAGTCAATATATTTTGACTGATGCGCACCAATGCCGCTTTCTCAAGTCTCTGCACTCGGTCTTTCCAAAAGCGTGGCACATGCAGCTGAACGATAGCACCTGGTCTGCCATCTGGGGTTTGTACGCTGTCATCGCCTCCCGGTCCGACATAGCGATCTAAACCAGCTTCACAATCGCAAAGTATCGAACTAGACGCATTACCAGTGCACGCGTTAACTGCGTGATCCAACCATTTGCGATCGCGCGCAGTAATCAGAAACTCTACATAAAGGCTCTTAAAAGCCTCTGCATAAGTATCATCTATTATGGTATCCATCAATCTCGCCCTTTACCCTCGTATACTGCTTTTTCGGTAATCACTTTGTCCATAAATATATCGTGAGGCCCTACCAGTATTTCGTCGCACAACTGCGATTCATAACAGATGGCTACCAGCGGACAATCTTTGCGAACCTTTTCCAGCAATCGATCATAATATCCCTGACCGTTGCCCATCCGTCCGCCGTTTTTGTCAAAACCAACTCCCGGCACCATTACGATGTCAAGCTCTTCAGGCTTCGCTTCTTTATCTGGGTTACCCCACAGTTCGCGCGGTGGTTCCAATATATTCCATTTTCCAACGATAAGCTCGTCAAAGCTCTCCAAATGCCACAGCCCCAGTTTATTATCGCCTTTGTCGTCTACCGTGCAATAAGGGACGATAATTTTTCTGTCCTGTTTTTCAATTTCCTGTTGCAGATGTTTTTTGGTGCGGGTCTCTGATCGACAGTCTATGTACCACATTGCAGTTGTTGCGCTTTGGTATTCCGTCAATGCGATAAACTTATCGCAAATCTTCTCGCTAATCTCGTCTTTTTTTTCTTGTGCTGCTCTCGCATCGTAGGCTTTACGCCGCATTAAGTTCTTTTTTTCCATTAGAACTTTCAGTTCTTCTTGTGTCAATGACATATTTTTTACTCCTTATAAAAGAATGGGATAATCAGTTAAAGCTTTAGCGTGTTTATTTTAAGCAAGCTATTATATAATATACCGCTATTCAATGGCAGCAGCCCAGCCCTAGTTTTTTCAATCGCCAATAGTTATATGGCCAAGGTGTGATAAAACCTGCTAATAGCATAGGTAATATCACCGTCGGCGTCAATAGTGCACCGCCAGTCATAATAAAATCGGTTGTATTCATTGCCGCTTCCATTGCCAGCATGGATAGAAAACTCATCCCCATCGCTGTTCGCAATGCAGTTATCAATGGAAAATGTTGCCGCCGCATCAAAATAAAAGTCTCTAGTACGATACTGGTAATCAAGCCGTTGGTCATCGCCAGTAGCATAATATAAAGCGTATGCCAGGGTATACCAGTGAACTGAAAATACGCAATAGTGCCTAAATCACCAATAGCACAACCTATCAGACACCACATCGTGTTATACGCACTCTTTGCCCAAAGCTGTCCGGATGTCCAAAAATCTATCATAATGGCCGATTAGCAAGTTCTAACAAACATTATTTCGGGTGCTTCGGTTTTATATCTTTTATGAATAGTATTTTGATCAAGCTTACCAGCGTTCAAAGATTGTTATATATCTCACATCAGTGGTATAAGCACTGCACATGAAGTTTTATGCAGGGTAGCTCAGTATAACTCCGAGGCCATGAGTATGCTGTCGTGTATAAGCTCAAGTACATTATCAATCATAGGTCAGGGGATCAATCATAGGTCAGTGGATCAATCATCGGTCAGTGATTGCACCTTCGGAAGCTGAAGCGACCAACCGCGCATATTTAGCAAGTGTACCATGCCGATGTTTTACCTGCGGTGCTTGCCATTTTTTCAGCCGGTTTTTGATTTGTGCAGCCGACAAGTTAAGATCAATCTTTCTTGCTATCGCATCAATCGTAATCGAGTCCCCATCTCGGATGATCGCCAAAGGACCACCAGCTGCCGCCTCAGGTGTAATATGTCCGACGACGAAACCGTGGCTACCTCCGGAGAAGCGGCCGTCGGTAATCAATGCAACATCGTTGCCTAAACCGCGACCCATAATCGCCGAGGTCGGTGACAACATCTCGCGCATACCAGGACCGCCGCGTGGACCTTCATAGCGAATGACGACGACATCTCCTTTTTTGATTTTGCCAGCTAAGATACTTTGCAGAGCTTCCTCTTCGGAATTATATACGCGCGCCGGCCCAGTAAATTGACTACCTTCTTTACCAGTAATCTTGGCAACTGCACCGCGCGGTGCTAGGTTGCCGCGCAAAATGACCAGATGTCCGTCTGCTTTAATCGGTCGGTCCCAGCTGCGGATAATGTTTTGGTTTTTAGGATAGTCGGGTGTATTTTTTAGATCTTCGGCCAGTGTTCTACCAGTGACAGTCAAACAATCACCGTGTAATAATCCTTTTTCCAACAGTTGTTTCATCAACGGGCGTATACCTCCAATGCGTATCAGTTCGGACATCCGATAGCGACCGCTGGGTCTAAGATCAGCAAGCACAGGCACCTTACGCCCTAGTCTGGAGAAGTCGTCGAGCTTTAGTTTAACGCCAGCACTGTGTGCCATGGCTATCAGATGCAACACTGCATTGGTTGAACCACCGAGCGCAGTGACCACCGTGATAGCGTTTTCAAATGCTTTTTTGGTCATGATGTCACGCGGTAATATTTGTTTATTGATTAAGTTGAGCAACAGTTTGCCGGCGGTAGTGCAATCTTCTGCTTTGGCACGCGACACTGCATTTTGCGCTGAACTGTTTGGCCCGCTCATACCCAGTGCTTCTATAGCCGAAGCCATCGTATTAGCGGTGTACATACCACCGCAGGATCCGGCACCCGGAATCGCACGCGATTCAATTTGCTTAAGTCGCCTAGCACTTAGATTTCCAGCTGCTCTACTGCCGACACTTTCAAATACACTGATGATATCCAATTTCTTTTTGCCTAGAGTCCCCGGCAGTATCGTACCACCGTATATAAACACCGCTGGTCGGTTTAAGCGCGCAATTGCCATCATGCAGCCAGGCATATTTTTATCGCATCCACCGATAGCTATAAGCCCGTCAAAGCCTTCGCAGCCGACCACTGTCTCGATAGAGTCGGCAATCACTTCGCGCGACACCAGTGAATATTTCATTCCTTCACTACCCATAGAAATACCATCTGAGACGGTGATAGTGCCGAATATTAAGGCTTTGCCACCGGCGTCGTCAACCGCCTTTGCAGCACGCCGAGCCAAACGATCAATGTGCATATTACAAGGTGTGACCTCTGCCCAAGTAGATGCAATCCCGATCTGAGGTTTATTGAAATCTTTATCTTTGAAACCCACTGCGCGCAACATTGAACGACTGGGTGCGCGCGCATCTCCGTCCACGATAATCGACGAATAAGGTCTAGTATTTTTTGCCATTGCTCTATTATATACAACAAAAGCTGAACAGACAGCATATACATGCTTTAGTTGTAGCATAGTATACTGTACTAGATTACAATAATTTTTTAGAAAGCGAATGGAAGAGTTCAATATCATTAAGCAAACTATAGAGGATTTGACACAACGCAGCGATGCGCTGAGGAGGTATCTTTGACATTGATGCAAAGCAAGAACGCTATAAGGCTTTGAGTCGTGAGTTGCAAGATCAGGCTATTTGGCACCAGCAAGAGCGGGTCCGCGGTCTGAGTAAAGAGCGTAGTATTTTAGAAAAAATCATAACTGACTTAAGTGCATTGGAACAAGGTTTGACAGACAGCCGTGCGTTACTTGAACTTGCCGAGCAAGAGCAAGACACCGATACCCTAACGGCATTGGCAGACGATATACAAAAACTATCCGAGCGGGTCGCAGCTCTGGAGTTTCAGCGTATGTTTGGTGGTCGGATGGATGCTAATAATGCGTATCTAGATATCAATTCTGGTTCCGGCGGCACTGAAGCTCAGGATTGGGCAGAGATGTTGTTGCGTATGTATTTGCGTTGGGCTGAGCGGCAAGGCTTTAAGACCAACATCACTGGAATATCGCCGGGGGAAGTTGCTGGAATTAAAAGTACAACTATTTACCTACAAGGTGATTATGCATACGGTTGGTTGCGCAGTGAAACTGGCATACACAGATTGGTGCGTAAGTCGCCGTTCAATGCTGGCAACAAACGGCATACTTCCTTTGCTTCGGTATTCGTTTACCCTGAAGTTGATGATGAAGTCGAGATAGAAATCAATCCGAGTGATCTGCGTATTGATGTTTATCGAGCGAGTGGTGCAGGTGGTCAACATGTCAACAAAACCGAATCAGCGGTTAGAATTACACACCTGCCGACTTCTATCGTCGTGCAGTGTCAAAGTGATAGGTCACAGCATAAGAATAAAAGTGTTGCAATGAAACAACTAAAAGCTAAGCTCTATGAATTGGAAATGCGCAAAAAGCTAGGTGAAAAACAAGCAGCGGAAGAGAGTAAATCCGATATAGGATGGGGCAATCAAATACGCTCTTATGTGTTGGATCAATCGCGTATCAAAGATCTGCGCACCCGCTACGAGAATACTGATACGCAAGCAGTGCTTGACGGAGATATCACCGCGTTTATAGAAGAAAGCCTCAAGCAAGGTTATTGATAGAGAACATGCCATGAGCGACGAAGCTGCCGACCGCAGAGCAAAACTAGCTAAGCTACTACAACGGGGCGACATTTATCCTAACAATATTGAACGTACGCTTGCCGAACATTTTCAAGTGCAGTACGGGCACTTAACACGCGACGAGTTAGAAAAACACAATGTATCGGCGGCACTCGCTGGGCGAGTAATGGCAAAACGACAAATGAGTAAGACCAGTTTTATTGAATTACACGATGCGAGTGCCAAGATACAGCTAATGCTCAGTATGACCAACCCCGAGATAGTGCAGACTTTTGAATTACTCGATAGCGGCGATATAGTCTCTGCCACTGGTACTCTAACGAAGACTAAAACCGGCGAGTTGAGTGTACGGGTGAAGGCACTGCGTATACTGGCAAAATCTATACATCCTTTACCTGAAAAATTTCATGGTTTAGCCGATATAGAAACTCGCTATAGAAAACGCTATTTAGATTTAATCATCAACGCCGATAGCTTGGCAGTATTTGAAAAACGTTCTCGGATTATCGCTTACCTACGGTCATATTTAGGTGGCGTTGGTTTTCTTGAGGTAGAAACGCCGATGATGCAAGGGTTGTCCGGCGGTGCTGCAGCCAAACCTTTTGTGACCCATCACAATGCTTTGGATATGACATTGTATTTGCGGGTTGCCCCTGAACTTTATCTCAAGAGATTGCTAGTTGGTGGGTTTGAAAAAGTCTACGAATTGAATCGCAATTTCAGAAATGAAGGTATATCAAGCCATCATAATCCGGAATTTACGATGCTCGAGTTTTATCAAGCGTACACAGATTATCGCCTAGCGATGGATAGAACTGAGGATCTGCTGAGAAATTGTCAACTGTACCTGCAAGAGCAATTTCCGCACCCACCGCCAGCTAGTGATTGTGATTTAAGCCAGCCGTTTGTACGCATGACTTTCAAGCAAGCACTGCTAGAATATATAGACGACTTGAACGAACAATCCTTAGATAATCCGCAGGTATTAAAAAACTGTGCGCTGAGCAAAGGCATTACAGTAGGTGACATTGACAATCCTTATTTGTTACAGATGGCATTGTTTGAAAAACAAGTTGAACCACAGTTGCAAAAACCTACTTTTGTAACAGATTATCCGACTATTGTTTCACCGCTTGCGCATTCAAAACCAGACACTCCCGATGTTGCTGAGCGATTTGAATTGTTCGTGTCAGGCTATGAAATTGCTAACGGTTTTTCGGAACTGAACAATCCCATTGAGCAAGCCCGCCGACTGAAAGCGCAAGCGCAGCAAAAAAGCATTGGCGACGACGAAGCAATGTATTACGATGCTGACTATATAGAGGCTCTAGAATATGCCATGCCGCCAGCCGCAGGTGTCGGTATTGGTATAGATCGCCTAGTGATGATACTGACTGGTTGCACCGCGATTAAAGATGTTATCCTTTTCCCGTTATTACATGCTAAGAAATAGTAGGGGCTAAGAAATAGTAGGGCGCAGAAGCGTATTGTTACAGCACGCCCAACGCAATGACACTGTACACTAGCACCTGCGGTCTCTGCTTTGTGTAGAAACCTAGCAATTCAAGGTTGTCTTTACGGTTTTAAACTTTCTAGTTATCTTTTATTGTGCATTTGGTAGAATATAGTATTTTAAGCTTATGAAAACAGCAAACGAAATTAGACAATCTTTTCTAGATTTTTTCGTGGCAAAGGCGCATCGGCTGGTACCTTCTGCTCCGCTAGTGCCGGCGAACGACCCCACCTTATTGTTCACCAACGCCGGGATGGTGCAATTCAAGGATATATTCTTGGGTAAAGAACAAGCATCTTATAAGCGAGCGGTCAGTAGCCAGTGTTGTATACGCGCAGGCGGCAAGCATAATGATCTGGAAAATGTTGGTTATACCTATCGTCATCATACATTTTTCGAGATGTTGGGTAATTTTAGTTTCGGCGATTATTTTAAGCGTGAGGCTATCGCGTATGCTTGGGAATATATCACTGAGGTATTGCTACTGCCTAAAGATAGGTTGTGGATTACAGTTTTTGATAAAGACGACGAGGCTGCACGAATCTGGCTTAGGGAGATAGGTATCGGCGAGGATCGTTTAGTGCGCACTGGTGCGCGTGATAATTTTTGGACGATGGGTGAGGTTGGTCCCTGTGGTCCTTGTAGCGAGATATTTTACGATCACGGTGCAGGTATAGCCGGTGGTGCGCCTGGCACTGCGCAACAAGAAGGCGACCGCTATGTAGAGTTATGGAACCTCGTGTTTATGCAACACGAGCGAGACGCCAACGGCGTGCTTTCGGATTTACCTAGACTTTCGGTCGATACCGGCATGGGGCTTGAGCGTATCGCTGCAGTCATGCAAGGCGTATGCGATAATTATCAAACCGATCTATTTATGCCGTTAATCGACGCGATTACCGAACTGAGTGCGGATCAATCCTCAGACGATGCCTCGCAAAAAGTGATTGCTGACCATTTGCGTTCCAGTAGTTTTTTAATTGTCGACGGTGTTGTTCCATCTAACGAGAGGCGTGGCTATGTATTGCGGCGTATTATTCGCCGCGCTTTGCGGCACGGTCATAAGCTGGGTATCAGCGAGCCTTTTTTTTATAAACTGGTGTCGCCACTGGTTGAGAATATGGCTGCAGCTTATCCGATACTAAAAGAAAAGGCAGCTTATATAGAGCAAACACTAAAGAAAGAGGAACAACGTTTCGGTGAGACTTTGATTGTTGGTTTGAGTATGTTGGATGCGCATATCAAAGAGATGTCATCTAAGGTTTTACCTGGTGATTTGGTCTTTAAGCTGTACGATACTTACGGTTTTCCTTTAGACTTAACTCAAGATATTGCGCGAGAAAAAAAGCTAACCGTAGACCTCGCCGGATTCAATCGTTTGATGGACGAACAGCGTACACAAGCGAAACAAGCGAGTTGCTTTATCGACCGCACTGAGATTTTAGATATTGCCGCACCCGCACAGCAATTTAGTGGCTATCATAAGAGCGACGAAAGCAGCGTTATCAGAGAAATTTTTTGCCAAGGTCTAAAGGTTCAGACTATCAACGAAGGCGCGCGTGCGACTATTTTATTAGACAGCACCCCGTTTTATGGAGAATCGGGTGGTCAAGTCGGCGATATAGGAAAATTGACAACTGCAAGCGCGTTGTTTGAAGTAGAAG
This sequence comes from Chromatiales bacterium, assembly GCA_014323925.1. Taxonomy (NCBI): domain Bacteria; kingdom Pseudomonadati; phylum Pseudomonadota; class Gammaproteobacteria; order Chromatiales; species Chromatiales bacterium. Next base: position 150,979 of record JACONC010000001.1, read on the forward strand.
ATACGCAAAAACAAGGTGATTATCACAAGCATATCGGTATTCTCAAACACGGCACTTTAACCACCGGCGAAGCAGTGCAAGCCTCTATCGATAATGCGCGTAGAAAAGCCATTGTATTAAATCATTCGGCGACCCACTTGCTGCACGCTGCGTTAAAACAAGTGCTGGGGGAGAGTGTAGTGCAAAAAGGTTCTTTAGTGACAGATACGCATTTACGTTTTGATTTTGCGCATCACCGCGCAGTGTCCGATGAACAAATCAAACAGATAGAGCAAATAGTCAACGAGCAAATTCGTTTGAATGTGGCGGTTGAAGACGAGGTTATGGCTAAGGATGCGGCGATGCAGCGTGGTGCAGTGGCGTTATTCGGAGAAAAATATGGAGAGCAAGTGCGAGTATTAAGTATGGGAGATTTCTCTACTGAGTTATGCGGCGGTACGCATGTCGGCAGAACCGGTGATATAGGGTTATTTAAGATCGTATCAGAGGGCGGAGTAGCTGCTGGTGTGCGCCGTATACAGGCAGTTACTGGTGCCGCAGCACTCGCCCGCGTGCAAGCTGACGAACTATGTTTGAACGAATTGCAAACCCATCTAAAAGCGACTCCTGAGGAGATTGTCGCTAAGGTTAAGCAGTTGTTGCACAGCAATAAGCAGCTGAAGCGAGAAATAGAACAGCTTGCCACCGGGAGCAAAGGTGATGACGAGTTATTATCTAGAGCATCGGAGATCAATGGCATACAAGTTTTAGCGGCGCGTGTCAAACACGCGGATACAAAGATAATGCGCAAGTTGATTGACCAAATGAAGATAAAGCTCGGTAATGCGGCAATTGTTTTAGGTGCAGAAAAAAATAACCGAGCGATATTGGTTGCCGGTGTCAGCAAAAGCTGTGCAGACCGCATTTCGGCAGAGCGGATGATTAACGCGGTTGCCGCCTTAGTCGACGGCAAAGGTGGTGGACGTTCGGATATGGCTGAAGCCGGTGGTAAAAATCCGGCTGCTTTAGATCAAGCACTAGCAACTGTCCCACAGTGGGTGCGTGATCATCTGGCAGCTTGATTACCGTGCCGCTCTAAATAATCATTGTAATCTCTAGTGCAATTTTCCGAACCTATTTTCCTAACCTATTTTCCTAACCCATTTTCCTAACCCATTTTCCTAACCTACTGCTTTATCTTCCTGTTTATGATTGATGCACTTAAAAAGAAGCTGGCAAAGAGAATGTATATCTACAGACAGCTAGATGTATTTAATATGCAATACCACCGTCTAGTCGGTTTAGCCAACGATACGATCGGTCGTCACACCTAGACTGAGACAATCAGATAGCAACATAAAATGCGTACGCGTATCAAGTTCTGTGGTATTAATCAACAAACCGATTTTGCTTATGCGGCAGCATTGGGTGTTGATGCGGTCGGTCTGGTTTTCTACCCATCAAGCCCCCGTTATATAGATATCGAAAAAGCACAGAAATTATTGAGTAAAGTGACTAGAATAGTGACCACAGTTGCTTTATTTATGGATGCAAGCCGAGAATTTGTTGCGCGTGTGTTAAATAGTGTCAATGTTGATTACCTACAATTTCACGGTGGTGAGTCGCCGACATTTTGTACATCGTTTTCGTTGCCTTATATTAAAGCGATACCTATGGCGGATAGTGAGGAAGCAAGAAAAATGATAGCGGCACATAGTAATAGTGCAGATATATTATTGTTCGATAGTCATCGTGCTGGAATGGCTGGAGGTACAGGTGTTGCTTTTGATTGGCATCAATTACCCAAAACTGATGTCCCTATATTTATTGCCGGCGGCTTGACACCAGAAAATGTCGGGCAAGCGATTGCTACCTGCCATCCGCACGGCGTTGATGTGGTGAGTGGTGTAGAATCAGTGGCTGGCGTTAAAGATCATATTAAAATGAGAGCTTTCGTACAAGCAGTTTTACGGGCTGATAACGATAGTTCTGTATAACAGGAGTAAACTAGTTGCAATGAAAGCATTACAAGAAAGCGCAAATACAACTGGACATTTCGGTCCCTACGGCGGTCGTTTTGTCTCCGAGACATTGATGTGGCCGTTAGAGGAGTTAGAAGAGGCCTATCTGTGCTACAAGGACGATGCCGATTTTATTGCCGAATACGAGGATGATCTGCGTCATTATGTAGGCCGTCCTAGTCCGTTATATTTAGCTCGTCGGTGGAGCGAAGCTTTGCAAGGCGCGCAAATCTACTTGAAGCGTGAGGATCTAAATCACACTGGTGCGCATAAAATTAACAGTGCACTGGGACAAGCATTGCTCGCTAAGCGTATGCATAAAAAGCGTATTATTGCCGAGACCGGCGCCGGACAGCACGGCGTTGCCACCGCAACGGTGGCTGCACGACTAGGTCTGGAGTGCGTGGTTTATATGGGGAGTGAGGATATTAAAAGACAAAGGCCCAATGTTTATCGCATGGAATTGCTAGGTGCCGAAGTGGTACCAGTCAAAAGCGGTTCGCGTACGCTAAAGGATGCTTTGAATGAGGCGATGCGTGATTGGGTGACTTATGTCGATGAGACTTTTTATATTATTGGCACGGTCGCCGGTCCTCATCCATATCCGACGATGGTGCGCCATTTTCAATCGGTAATAGGGCGCGAAACTAAGCAGCAGATAGTGGAATTGGGTATTGCATCGCCGCGCGCATTGCTTGCGTGTGTCGGCGGTGGATCTAATGCACTGGGTTTTTTCTATGATTTTTTAGACGATGAAGATATTCAATTATACGGTGTAGAAGCGGGTGGCGAAGGTCTAGATAGCGGCTACCATTCGGCATCGCTGACCGCTGGCAAGCCTGGCGTATTGCACGGAAACCGCACTTATTTACTCGAAGATAACGACGGTCAGATACTGCCGGCACATTCGGTTTCGGCAGGTTTGGATTATCCCGGAGTAGGGCCCGAACACGCCTGGCTCAAGGATAGCGGGCGAGTTTCTTATGTCACCGTGACAGATAAACAGGCACTGGAGGCATTCCATCACTTAACCCGATACGAAGGCATTATCCCGGCTCTGGAGAGTAGCCACGCGCTCGCTTATGCTGCACAACTGGCAAAGCATTATAAAAAACACGAGTCTATTATTATCAATTTATCGGGACGAGGGGATAAAGATTTAGAGACGGTTCGTAATTTCTTATAAGTTAAATGACTACGACTCGTATCGGCAAACGATTTGAATCATTGGCGGTAACTATGCGTAGTGCCTTAATACCTTATATTATGGCTGGCGATCCGCTGCCTGATGCCACTGTGCCGCTGATGCATACTTTAGTTGAAAGTGGCGGTGATTTGATAGAGCTGGGTGTTCCTTTTTCGGACCCGATGGCTGATGGTCCGGTCATACAAGCTGCCAGTGAGCGGGCATTGGAGCATCGTGTAAACTTGCACGATGTGATTGCTATGGTCGACGAGTTCAGGCGCGACGATAGCGATACTCCAGTAATATTGATGACTTATCAGAATCCAATTGAAGCGATGGGTGAGATGCAATTCGTCAACGCGGCAACCTTAGCCGGCGTTGACGGGGTATTGGTGGTCGATTTACCAATAGAGGAAGCAGATTCTTTGTTAACCGCGGCTTCCGGCAAGGCTCTCGATATAATATTTTTAGTATCACCGACGACCTCTGCCGATCGTCTAAATAGCATTGCAAAATCAGCTAGTGGATTCGTTTATTATGTCTCGTTAAAGGGTGTGACCGGTGCTAAAAACATAGATACAGCACACATTGCTGATAAAGTGCAGCAGTTTAAGAATATAATAACGATACCAATCGCGGTAGGGTTTGGCATACACGATGCACAAAGTGCCGCCCAAGTTGCACAATCGGCCGATGCGGTCGTCGTGGGTAGTGCGATAGTGCGTCTTGTTGAGCAAAACCGCACTGCTGATTACCAAAAAAATATTGCCGATTTTATAGTTGGCTTGCGTCGCGCTATGGATCGCAAAACAATAGAATAATGATAGGGAACTGAGATGAGCTGGTTTGAAAAATTAATTCCTTCGCGCATACGCACTTCCCGTACAGATAACCGCAAGATACCAGAAGGACTGTGGAACAAATGTCCTGCATGCCAAGCTATCTTGTATCAACCTGAACTGAAAAAGAATTTCTATGTGTGTCCTAAATGTGAATACCATATCAGACTCTCAGCCAGAGAGCGCATTGATTTATTCCTTGATGCCGAACAGCGCACTGAGCTGAGCGGCACGATACGACCGACTGACTTCCTAAAATTCAAAGATAAACAACGATACAAGGAGCGTTATAACGCAGCTTATAAAAATACCTCTGAACGCGATGCTTTGATTGTATACCAAGGTACGCTGAAATCTAAACCGGTGGTGGTTGCCGCTTTTGAGTTTCGCTTCATAGGTGGTTCTATGGGAGCGGTAGTCGGTGAACTTTTCAAACGCGCAGCTGAGCAGAGTTTAGCAGAACGTATGCCTCTAGTTTGTTTTTCAACCAGCGGTGGGGCGCGTATGCAAGAAGCATTAGTCTCTCTATTTCAAATGGCTAAAACCAGTGCTGTTTTAGCCAAATTATCTGAGCATCGCATTCCTTTTATCTCGGTGTTATGTGATCCAACAATGGGGGGTGTGTCGGCCAGCTTGGCAATGTTGGGGGATGTTATAATTGCCGAACCTAAAGCTCTAGTCGGTTTTGCTGGTCCTAGAGTGATTGAACAAACTGTCAAGCAGACACTACCAGAGGGGTTTCAGCGCAGCGAGTTTTTATTAGCGCACGGTGCTATAGATATGATTGTAAGCCGCCAGCATATGCGTGATCGTATTGCCAATATACTTGCGTTGCTGATGAGAAACTAAACACAATAAATGAAGTCTAATAAAGCTGATTATTCAGCAGAACTACAACTATGGCTTGACAAGCATAGACATACGCATCCTCAAGAAATAGATCTGGGCTTGCATCGGGTCAGAGCAGTCGCTGACAACATGCAACTGCTAAACCCTGAGCAGACCGTGGTGACGGTTGCTGGCACCAACGGTAAGGGTTCAACCGTTGCGCTATTGGAATCGATGCTGCGTGCCGCTGGCTATAAGACGGCGAGCTATACTTCTCCGCACATGCATCGCTATAACGAACGCATTAAAATCAACAATCGTTGTCTGAGCGATGGCGAATTGTGTAGGTCTTTTGAGATGATAGAAGCGCATCGCGGCGACATTAGTTTGAGTTTTTTCGAATTTAGCACACTCGCAGCACTGCAATGTTTCAAGTCTGCAAAGCCCGATATTATATTATTGGAAACTGGTCTGGGGGGTCGTTTGGATGCGGTGAACATCATTGATGCCGACCTGGCAATTATCACCAGCATAGGTATAGACCATGTTGAATGGCTCGGTGATAACCGCAACTCGATAGGTTATGAGAAAGCCGGGATTACGCGCCCTGGTGTGCCCTGTATATGCGGCGATATCGCCCCTCCTGAGTCTATTAAAGCACTCAACAAAGACCGTCCTCTTTATTTAATTAATGAAGATTTTAGTTATCGCAGAGAGCGTGATAGTTGGTATTTTGAACACCGTGATTTTCGCTTAGACGATTTACCATTGCCCGCTTTATTCGGAGATATACAACTGCAGAATGCAAGTTGTGTCGTTATGGCACTCAGGTGCTTGGCGGCAAATTTTCAAGTGTCATACGACGATATAGTTGCCGGATTAACGACCGCGTATTTGCCCGGCCGCTTTCAGATCAAATCGCAAAACATAGAGGGCGGAAGTATCGTCAGTATCTTTGATATTAGTCACAATCCGCAGGGTGTCGAAGTGATGGTAGAAAACCTAAAAAGCCTCACCAACGGCAGAGAATTGCATGCGGTGTTTGCTATTTTAGCCACTAAGGATGCCGACAGCATTACTAAAATTGTCGCGCCTATGGTTGATCATTGGCATTTGTCGGAACCTGACTCGGCTCACGCTTTGCCGGTCGAGCAACTAAAAAGTATTGTTGAAAGATATACAAATGCGTCTAATAGTATACAATGTTTTAATTCGGTATCGGAGGCATACGATGATGCTATGTGCAATATGAAAAACGGTGATCGTCTGTTAGCTTTCGGCTCGACGATGACAGTTGCCGAAGCTTTGAAAAGCTGAGAGGGGTATTTTAACTAAAACCTATAAATGGAACAGCAATTGAAACAACGATTATTGGGGACTGTGGTGTTGGTCGCCGTGGCGGTTATAGTATTGCCTTTATTATTGGACGGTGAGGGTTATAGAGCCATGCAATCTATTGAAATAGACGCCCCACAAAAGCCGCCAATCAAATACCAGCAAGAGGGTTTTATGGTTCCGCTCAAAGACTTCAATAGCACTGTATTAGAAGCACCGCAACCTCTTGATATTAAGCAATTCGATGCAACTGACGGAGAAAGCAAACCTGCACAGCCGAACGCCACCGCCACCGAAGCCACCACCGAAAATGTCCCACCCATTGAAAACCAAGCGACCACCACTTGGGTGATGCAGGTAGGCAGTTTTAGCATTGCCAAGAATGCTGATGAAGTACGTAAACAACTGCTAGGATTGAATGTAAAAAATACTGCTATTGAAGTCGAACCCAAAAAGATTCAAGGACTCGATGTCTATATCGTCAAGGTGATTTCCGATGATTACCGAACATTGAGCGAAGTGGCAGGACTGATTAAAGAAGACTATCCCGATGCTTTTATAAAAGAGAGAGAATGATTTACGCATGCTGAATTATGCTGATGTTTTAATATGCCTGATTATATTTATCTCGATAGCGATGGGTATATATAAAGGATTTGTTAAGGAGATATTCTCGCTGGCGGGTTTGATTGTTGCATTGATACTCGCTTTTTATCTCGCCGATTACCCAGTACAATGGTTATTGCCCACAGCCCACAACTGGGATAGAGAGTTGTTTGATATCAAGATAGAAGGAGAATCTATAGTTTTTGTTGCCTCATTTATATTGATTTTCGTGATTGCGCTTGTTATAGGTAACACAGTGAGTAATGCACTCAGCGGTTTAGTCGCAAAAACAGCCATACTAAGAAGTATCGATCATGTGCTGGGTGCTGCTTTTGGTTTTTTACGAGGGGCTTTGATAGTTATGTTATTAGTCGTTTTTGCCGGGCTTACAAAAGTATCTATATATCCGTGGTGGCAGCAATCTCAGCTACTACCACTTTTTGTCAATGGTGCACAGCGTATTATGATACTATTACCAGAGCAATATTTACGGCATTTCGAGTTCGATACGCCAAGCGAGCAAGGCCAGCCTGCGGAATTAAAACCACAGCCTGAATACGATGCCAACGAGCATATTAGTTTATGATGTGACCGCATATGTGTGGAATACTTGGTATTTATAGTCATCAGCCAGTTGCACAAAACCTACACGACGGTTTATTGTTATTGCAGCATCGCGGGCAGGACGCTGCCGGTATCGTTGTACAAGAAAGTGGCAAGATATATCAACACAAGGGTAACGGTTTAGTTAGAGATGTATTTCACCAAAGACATCTGAACGATCTAAAGGGTTCTATGGGTATTGCGCATGTACGTTACCCGACCGCCGGAACTCCGCACCAAGAGGAGGCGCAACCGCTTTATGTCAACAGCCCCTACGGTATTGCCATGGCGCACAACGGCAACCTGATAAACTCTGAGAAGCTGATTAAAGAATTATTTGCCCACGACCACCGACATATCAATACGGGTTCGGACTCAGAGATTTTATTGAACATATTCGCTAATGAATTACTCAATCAAATGCCGCTGATAGCAGGGCCGGATGCTATATTTAAGGCGATTACTAAGCTACATAGGCGCGTGCGCGGCAGCTACGCAGCAGTGGCGATGATATCCAATGTGGGTCTGGTTGCATTTCGCGACCCCCACGCGATTCGTCCATTAATTTACGCTAAAAAAGAAACCGAGCAAGGCACCGAATATATGTTTGCTTCGGAGAGTGTTGCGTTCAATGCTGCTGGATTTGAAACAATTAGAGACTTAAAACCAGGCGAAGCTATATTTATCGATCAAGCGGGCGATATGTATAGTCAAGTATGTTGCAAATCTGCAATGTATCGCAGTTGTATATTTGAATATGTTTATTTTGCGCGCCCTGATTCGATCATTGACAATGTTTTCGTACATAAGGCGCGTATGCGTATGGGAGACCAATTGGCTAAAAAAATTAAGCAGCAGTGGCCGGACTATAAAATCGATGTGGTCGTACCAGTGCCGGATACCAGCCGTACTGCAGCACTGGAATTGGCTATCAAACTCAAGGTGCGTTACCGTGAAGGGTTTATTAAAAACCGCTATATAGGACGAACCTTTATTATGCCCTGGCAAAAAGAACGACAAAAATCTGTGCGTCATAAATTAAATCCTCTAGTGCCTGAGTTTAAGGGCAAAAAGGTAATGATAGTAGATGACTCGATCGTGCGCGGTACGACTTCCAAACAAATAGTACAAATGGCACGCGACGCTGGTGCTAAAGAGGTCTACTTAGTTTCGGCATCGCCACCTATTTGCTATCCGAATATTTATGGCATCGATATGCCGGTGCCGGGTGAATTAATTGCGTATGGCCGTAAAATAGATCAAATTTGTTCTTTGATAGGAGCCGATCGCCTATTTTATCAAGATCTGGATGGTTTGATAGAAGCAGTACAGACAGGGAATAGACATCTGAAAGAGTTTGATTGCTCTATGTTTGACGGCGATTATGTGGTTGAACCAGAAGACGGGTATTTAGAACAATTAAAATTGCAGCGCAGCGAGCAATCTAAGCAAAATAAAATACACTCAACGGATTTGCATGTTGTACCAATATAGTCAGTATGCTCAACTAGGTGTGTTGGTAGATGATCGGTGATGCCGACTATGGCAGGTTGGTTTGAACGGTCGCGACTTTTAGTAACGAGATACCCGAAATGCGCAAAATATCCGTTGGCTATCGTTGATATTGATAGACAAAAACTCTATCTGATTAATCGTTTACACTTATCTGGGCGATACTCTGTATCCACCTCGCGCTACGGTATCGGCTATATCAAAGATTCGTATAAAACCCCGTCTGGGGTGCACAAAGTTGTTGATAAAATAGGTAATGGCGAACCGTTATACAGATCTTTCAAAGCGCGTCAGCCAACCGATAAAATCTTATCACCTAATCGTTATGCAACGATTAGCAAAACTGATGCTATTTGTACGCGCATCGTATGGTTAGGCGGACTTGAACCGCATATCAATCAAGGTGGCTACCACGATTCCCAAGGGCGCTATATTTATATACACGGCACGATTGACGAAAAACGCATAGGTCGTCCTTCGTCGCTCGGCTGTATTAGAATGAATAACCGCGATATAGTAGAGGTCTTCAATGTACTGCAGCGAAACTCTCTGGTTTATATAACTCCACCTAGAATAGACAATCCTAGAATAGACAATCCCTAGAATAGATCATGACGCAAGATAAATTCCGCACCGATTTAATGCAGATTTTCAACTGCGGTATTGACCGGGTTAGAGGACGATCGGCAGTCATCAGCGCCTTAAAGGCATACCCTATAACCTCTTCACAACTGCATTTGCTGGCGATTGGTAAAGCAGCGTCAGATATGACATTGGGGGCTTTGACGGTACTCGGTGATAGCGTAAAAGACGGTTTGTTAATTACTAAGCGCGGACACATCGCTGCCGAACTGAAAAAAAACAATATCATAGAACTGATAGAATCCGATCATCCGCTTCCTAGCGATGCGAGTTTACACGCTGGGCAAAAATTATTAGATTATCTAGATAGTCGAGCTGTAGCGGGTGCGCATTTCCTCTTTTTGTTATCGGGCGGTGCTTCCAGTTTAGTCGAAGTGCTAGCCACTGGTATGACTTTGGTCGATCTAAAAGAGATGACCCGATTGCTGTTGTCTAAAGGTTTCGATATAGGGCAGATGAATGCGTTGCGCCAAGCAGTTTCTTGCATCAAAGGGGGACGGTTAGCGGCAAAACTCAGAGGCTGCAAGACATTGAATTTGATGATCTCTGATGTGCCGCGCGATGACCCTGCAGTGATCGGTTCAGGCTTATTGAGTCAGCCTAGTGGAAAACTAAATCTTGATGATTACCCGCAAGAGATAAAACAATGCTTGAATAACATGGAACTCGTAGCCCAGCCCAATGCAGATGCCTTCTCGTGCATTGATACCCGCATCGTTGCCTGCTTGGATGACGCTAAAACAGCGTGTGTCGATCAAGCGATCGCGTTAGGCTATGATGCTTACGCAGTCGCCGATTTCATCGCAGGTGATGTCAGTGAAGTTGCTGAGCGTCTGTATCAAACCTTATCCGACAGTACACATCGGTTGTTGATCTGGGGTGGAGAGCCGGCCATGCATTTGCCAGCCAATCCGGGACGCGGTGGACGCAATCAACATCTTGCATTATTACTAGCCGAGCGCATTGCGCATAAAGAAGGTATTTATTTCTTGATTGCCGGCACCGACGGTAGCGACGGACCAACCACTGATGCCGGTGCATTGGTAGACGCCAACACTATAGCGAGAGGAGTGTCTAAAGGCTTCGATGTTAAACATAGTTTAGCAGCTGCCGACAGCGGTCATTTCTTATCGCAAACTAAGGATCTTATCAGCACCGGCCCCACTGGCACCAATGTAATGGACTTGATGATCGGGTTGAAGTCGTCATAAACCATTGCGACCACTCATCTATAGTCGTGGTAACGCATTTATCGATACTGCGGGATGAAGATGCTTAGTTCTCTAAAGTGCTTCGTTCGCGGCAGTTGTATTGTTCAAAGCGCACCGTATGCCCGGCATAATCAAAAGAACATGAGTTTATAAGGGCATCCTTTAACCAGTTGTCGTGTGTGTACTGGGTGTGCGGTGATGAAGAGCCCTTACGAATTGTCCCGAATTGTCCTGAGTTGTCCCGAATTATTTTTGTCTCGCAAATTGAAATGATATACCATTATAGCCGATCGAGTGTCGCGTGCTCTTCGCTCACTTCCAATACACTGCCTTGCTCGTACCAGTCACCCAACACCATGCGTTTTGCGTTGTTACCATCTAGTGTAAAGTCGTGTATTGCCGGGCGATGCACATGACCGTGTATGAGTCGCTGTACCTGATATCGCCGCATCGTTGCTTTGACGGTATTGTCGTTTACATCCATAATAGTTTCAGCCTTTTTAGCGGTGGCGTGCTTGCTGGTTGAGATTAATCGCTCGGCGAATGATTGGCGCCAGGCAAGTGGCATAGCTTTCCACAATGTCTGCAACATTCGGTTGCGCACCACCCGGCGATATCTTTGATAGGCAATGTCGTCGCTACATAATTGATCGCCGTGCATCAATAGGGTCTTGTTGCCTTCTATATCAACGACCACTGCGTCTTCAGAGGGTTGTCCTCCTACAAAGCGACATCCACTACGCTCGCTAAATGCTCTGCCGACTAAAAAGTCGTGGTTGCCGGACATAAAATACAGCGGTTTAGTACGCGCATATTTTCTAAGTGTGGTGAAAACGGCTTCTAAGCCAGGTGTTGGATCATCGTCACCTAGCCATCGGTCAAATAAATCACCTAGTATGTAAAGTGCCTGTGCACTTTGGCAACGAGTTTCTATGAAATCGCAAAAAAGCTCAATAATTTGGGGTCGTTCGGGACTTAAATGACAGTCGGCGATGAACAGTGTTGTCATCCATTCTCTACGCTAGCCTTTTTAATGGTAATCGCTCGCATCGGCACATCCTGATGGACCTGTCTGGTGCCGGTTTTGACCGTTGCGATTTTATCTACTACTTCCATTCCTGAAGTCACTTTGCCAAATACGCAATACCCCCAACCTTCTAAGTTTTTCTGTTTGAAATTAAGAAAATCATTGTCTTTTAGGTTAATGAAAAATTGCGAACTTGCGGTGTCGGGAGACAGCGCGCGCGCCATTGCAATGGTGCCGCGGTTATTTTTCAAACCGTTGTCGGCTTCATTCTTGATATTCGGATGTGTTTTCTTTTGTTGCATATCGGCGGTAAATCCACCCCCTTGTATCATAAAATCAGGAATGACTCGGTGAAAGATGGTGCCGTCGTAAAAGCCTTCGTCAACATATTTTATGAAGTTAGCGACGGTGATAGGTGCTTTTTCATCATCCAATTCAATGATGATATCACCCTCACTGGTTTCTAATTTAACTATTGTATTTTTCACCTGTTCTCCTGTTTCTTTTCCGCCTTCGCCTTCGGCTTGTTGTGAGGGCTTACAGGCGCCTACTACAAGGCAAGCTATGATTGCGATGCTATAAATTAAATATCTTTTCATGGTGTTTTGATTTCTCTCCATAGATGAGGTGATTATTATATCACAACCGTTCGTCATCTATTTTATGCCATTCGTCTAAAAAGAAATTTTTTGGGATGCGCGTGATGCAAAATTGCTGTACATCTTGTGAGGAAGGACTATGAAGTTACAGCATTATATATTTATAAAATACAACAATATTTGTGCCCGGCGATTGGCCAGTATATTTGTGCCATGCATATCGTATGCAATGACAGCATTGCTTTTAGCCGCCTGTGTAGCAGATGATATAGGCAGCCGCACAGTCGCCGAACAAGTGCTGCCAACGCAACAGTATCAAAGTCCACCGTCTGAGGCTTACTTCAAAATTAACCAACTAGCAATCGTCGATGAATTATTACAATCAGTCAATGTCACCAATGCACAGCTCAGTTTGCGCGAGGCTATCCATGCAACCTTACCTTTCTCAGTGGTCGTACGCGCGGCGGATGTTGCGGTAGATTTAACTAAGGTGTACAGCATAAGAACGAATAAAGAGATGCGGGTAGCCGATTTTCTTGCCTATTTGGAAGGGCTGAGTAATTACCGAATCACCCTAAACCCAGCAAATAATATCGTTGAAGTTGCTGCCTATATTACCCGTCAATGGAATTTAGCAGCGATCGCATCGGCTAGCCTCAATCGTATTTATTTCGGTTCTGCAACAGCCACCGATGACGATAGCGATCTAAACAGTTCGGTAGATGCTGAACTTTCTATTTCAAGTCGTATGGAATACGGCGATAAAACACCATGGCAAACGATCGTCGAGCAAGCGAACTGCATTATGAAGACGCGCTTATGCGAGGAAGATATTTTTACAGATTCAACCAGTGATTTTGCCGACGATGACGATGGCTTTGTTGAGGAATTATCGTGGGTGCAAGCCGACCAGAGAACTGGCTTGTTGGTTGCATCGGGCCCTATACAAGAGATCAAACGTCTGGCTGAGTGGTTGAACCCGCTGCAACAAAAATCTACTCGCATGGTGCAAATGGAAGTATTGATATTGGATGTGGCTAATAACAACGCCAAAGTAAAGCTATTTAATCTTTTAGCACTCAATGATTCGGGACGCATTGGCTTATCGGGTGGTAGTGAAGAGACAATAAACTTGACCGCTGGCGGGTGGGTGATAGATTCTGATTTTTCGATTAACGGCAACAACTTCGATGTATTGCTGAATAATTTTGATAATGAACAGGATATACAAGTACTACACCGCACCAATTTAATCGCCGCAAACGGTGGTGTTGCACGCATCAATTCAGTTGAAACTTTTTCGTATGCCGGTGGCCAAGAAATTATACCGGGTGATGCGAATAATCAGCAGCGTGTCTCGGCGAGTTTGCAGCAAGCGCAGATAGGTTTGGAATTGACAGTCATGCCGCAACTACTGGCCGACGATAAAATTTTATTGACCGTAATACCGGCGCTGTCGTCGTTGATAAGATTAGAGGATATCGTATCAGGTGGTGTCATTATCTCCAAAGCGCCGCGCATATCGTTGACTAATTTAAGTTCTAAAGCAATTACGCGTTCCGGGCGCGCGGTGCCAGTCGGTGGTTTGACCACCAAGCAGATTAGCGATAATGTCAGTGCCTCCTTAGGTTTGGATAGAACGGTGTTGGGTGATTTATTTACTTCTAAAGATAACAGCGACCGCCGCCGAGAACTCGTCGTTATCGTGTTACCTAGGGAGATTTCGGTATGACATTATTCACGCCCGGTATTTTGAATATAAAAGGTAAGCGATGTCTGATAATTGCCGATTCAGTGGGTCATGCACTGCCGGCTTCGAAAACAGTATTGCTCGAACAAGTCGAAGGTTTTAGTATCTTTTGCCTAACCGAAGAGTTGATAGAAAAAAAAGCAATCTATCGTGGTGTGCCGATTTACGGTTATTGGCAAACCTTATATGCGTCTAAGCAGTGGCGTCCTGATAACGGCATCTTCGCCTATAAGCATAATCATATTGGCCAATATGTAGCAGTAGATTTGGACGAGAAAACCGCAGTCACTGGGGAAGTCGTCGACGGTCGTGCAGTAGCGACCGTAGGTGAACAGCTTAACACACATCAAATACAGTGGCTTGAAGTGAATATTGATGACATCACTTTACCCGATCGCTCAGCGATGACCATGGCTGAGCAAATCGCAACCCGCGAGCAAAAGCATAAAACGATACTGGCAGCAGTATTGTTCTCGGCAGTCGCACTGCTATTCGGATGGCTGTCTGGTTCGTGGCTCACTGATAGAAACATCAAGCAGCTCGAAGTACAGCGCCAGACTCTAAGTGCAGAGATTGAAAGTGCACAGACGGTGGTTGCTGAATTGAAAAAAAGAAAATTAGCCACTATGCCGAATCAAAGTGCGATATTAACGCTGCTCGAAGAGTTGAGCTGGATTGAAGATATAGAAATCCCCAACGCAGAGATAGATGCCATACAGCTGTCGGTCCCCTATCAATCGTACACCGATATGATTTATGTATTAGCGAGGCACGATGTTCCTTACACCGAACAATGGTTACCGTCGGGTCGCGTTCAGGTGCGTTTACAGTGATAACCAATACGCTTATGGTCGGCATCATAGCGATCGGTATTTTTGCGCTTGCGGTGCTCGCATCTTATGCCATTAATTACCAGACCCTAGCCGCAGCGACTGCGGATACTGATATCGTGGTCATGGAAAATAATCTTGCCGCGATTAACAAGCAGATACACACACTCGAACACGAAGCGGATTTAATGCCGATAACGCAAAGCTGGTTAAAGGTACTCGAGATAGTTGAACAATATCCTAATGTGGCATGGCAGGTCAACGAGAATGCGGCTATTGCTGGCGATGGCGAGACGAGTAATGTATGGCACGCAGTCATGATTGCACCGCCGGACTTAGTCATGCCGGTGATGCGCACGATTCAAAGAACGGTGCCCGCCGAGGTGTCTGATATTCAACTCAACCAGAGGCAGGGTGTTTTATCAATCAATATACTTGGAGTAGTGAAATGAAATTGACTCGCATAAAGCGACTGCTGATCTGCTTAATCGCAATGATGTATATGCTCTGGTGTAGCAATGTATCTGCTGAACAACACCCATCGTATGAACAGCCGCTCGCGCAATCGCAGGAAGTAAATGAACAGTCGCTCTGGCAATCGCAGGAAGTAAATGAACGGCTAAGTCTATATAAGCGTATTCGCTTAGAAGAGAACAAAAAGGTACTGATGCAGTTGTTGCACGATATCGCCGATATTCAAAAACAATGCAGGGATAAAGGTTATTTGTGTAGTAGCGAAGGATTAAGTCCCGAAGGATTAAGTCCCGAAGGATTAAGTCCCGAAGGATTAAGTCGTGCTCATCCACGCGCTATTGATTCACTGCAGTACGCTCTGCCTACCCATGATACCAGTTTGGAATATGCTTCACCCAGTATGCGCGCGCCGAATATTAATTTGTTAGGTATCGTCGGCGGTCGTGCACGATTTAGCTTAGACGATGGGCGGATACAGGATTTTTCTGAGGATGAATCGATTGCTGGCAACTGGAAGGTTATCGAGATTAGTGTCGCTACTGCCACGCTTAGCCACGATGACAAACCAGATCTGAGAGTCCTTTATCAGATCCATAGAACCACACAGCAGAATGACAACCCGGTCGACATCGAGCGCAACCCATGAAGCAACAGCAAAGAATAGATAAATTTAAGCAAGTGCTTGAATATCTCAACAAAACAGGCGTATTGGAGCAGGCTACAGTGCATCACATAGGTTGCCCTGAACCTGATCGGGTGATAGAGCGGTTGTTGCAACTCGGCGGTGACAAATTATCTCCGACTTTGCTCGCCGAAGCATTTGCACAGGCATTTAATTTAGAGGTTTATTCATCGGCACAGCACGGCCAACCGATATGCAAAGACGAAACCGAAAAAGGCTGGCTGTATGCGAACAACAAGTTATTTCTAACCAATCCGTTTATCTCGCCGGCAATCAGAGGTTTATTGAATTCTGAGGTTTTGGCTAAATCACCGCTAAAAGGCTACGGTGTGCTACAAGTCTCTGAACAGAACGCGGTGCGTCATTCCGAACAATATAAAGAAAATGCCCGCGGTGTTGTAGCCAAGAAGATCGTTATGAAGTGGTTGAGCGATGCGTTGCAAGCCGCTGCCAGTGATTTGCAAATCATCCCGATTGGCAATAATAGTGTGCTTATCAAACAACGTATAGATGGCAAATTGCATCCGATATACGAGTGGACCTATAAAGACGGTGATGGCGTCTGCTATAAACATTTGTGTAATGTTATCTTAAATGAATGTAAGCAGGTGACCGGCACATTCAATCGGTTGATAGATAGTCACTTTAGGTTCAAGGATGATGGCGGAAGTTTGACTGAGGTGCGCGTCTCTATGCGACCCATCTTCATCGACGGGATCAACAAACCGGCGTTCTTTTTGCGGTTTTTAGGCGGCCAACAAGTGCGCATCGCTAAGCTAACAGACCTAAAAATATTCGCAAACACTAAGCGATTATTAAAGGATATTACTGCGATGACTGATGGACTGTGTGTTTTTACCGGTCCTACTGGTTCCGGTAAAACAACGACGATATACACCATACTAAACGAAATACATCGTCGCTATCCCTATAAATCTATACAGACTCTAGAGGATCCTGTTGAACAAAACTTGCAAGGTATAGAACAAACACAGATTAGTGGCGATGAAGACAGCCTGCATAACAACAGTTTGGATTTTGAAGCAGGCATTCGTTCGATGATGCGCACCGATGTAGATTTAATACTCGTCGGCGAGATTCGGGATCAGCGCACTGCCCAGCAAGCGATGCGTGCTGGGCTGACTGGGCACGGTGTATTGACGACACTGCATACCATAGATGCATTAGGTGTCATAGATCGTCTGGTTGATTTCGGCATTGAGAAAACTCAGCTGGCATCTTGGTTACGCTTTGTTTCAGCGCAGCGATTGGTTGCCAAAGTATGTAGCCATTGTGCAAGCGAATTAGTCGCACAGGATTATTATCGGCATCTCAAATATCAATCCACTGCCGAACTAAAAGTGAAGGTGGCAAATAGTGAAGGTTGTCGGCATTGCCGTGGTGGCTATCACGGACGGGCGCTGATCATCGAGGTGATAGCAGTAGACAGTGGATTACAACAGCTACTTAACGAGGATGCATCAGTTTATGAGATGCGTGCGTATATCAAGCAAAACAGAAATTACCTGTTATTGGAAGATTATGCCTTGCAGCTATGGCTGCAAGGTGAGACCACCCTCGAGGCGCTATCGGATGTTTTCGGTTATGCCTGGGGTGTGCCTATCGATTCTTTAGCGTTATCCGACACATCCGACACGGATAACCATTCCGCTCTCTTGGTTAAAGCGAATGGCTCAGGCAGAGGGCACAATCAACTCAACATTATGGAGAAACCTCATGAAGCAATTATGCAATCTTAAAAAATCAGCCGGGCAGCGCGGTTTTACGCTGATCGAAGTGATTATCGTAGTGGCTATTTTAGCAGCATTAACTGCGAGTTCTATTTATGCGTTGTCACCAGGAAATAAAATTTTATCGGCTGAGGAGACTGGTCTCAAACAGATACTGATCTCTAGGGTACCCACCGAACTCACCCAGTACCGCATGGAAAATGGTAGCTTAACAAATTTCAAGTTATCCGACGACAGTGTTGCCTTTATGAAATCATGGCCAGGGGTTAAAGGAAACAATAAAGTTAAGTTTACACCAGCTGCTCAAAAGCTCACTATAGAAATGGAAACTACATTTAATGCCACTAATTTAGAAAGCACTTTGAAGGCAATGCAAAATGTTACCGCCAGTATAACGAACAAGGTATTAACCGTAGAATACAACATTCAGTAGCACCATGTTTGCCTGGCGTATTCAATTAGTGGGCGGTACTGGCAAGCTGCAAGAAGTGGTCGTTCGTGGGATTAGTTTCAAACACGCAATCAGCACTGCAGGTTACGAGTTGGCACAGATAGTCGGTGTTAAGAGATGTCTCAATTACGACTGGTTAACGACTCGTGTTTCAGCACAAGTACAAATGATATTTTTAATGAAATTAATGCCTTATTACATATCAGGTATCCCCGATCAATCGTCGCGACTGTTTAGAACCTATGCACCGATTAAACATCTAACCAGACGAAATCCGTTAGCACTGGATGTTAATCTGAGTTTGAGTGAGCGCTTAGAGGCACTCGCTTTTAATCCTATCGTCGTTGCGGTCATCCGCGCCGGTGAGAAGAGTGGTCAAATTGCAGCAGTCCTTAAGCAAGCGATTTCTAGTCTACACAAAGAGATAGAAACTAAGAGAACAGCGAGCAAAGGGATAATTGGTGGGTTGATGTTATTGATCGCCTCACTGGTAATTTTGTCAGGTGTATCGCTAGGCACATCAGGTGCTTTGACATCGCTGATCGAAGCCGGCATCATTGAGCAATATAATGTTGCTGGCTTAGTCTTAAACGCGATAGGAACTTATACGCGTGACTATTTATGGAGCTTATTCTTAATCGTCGCCGCTATCGTCGGTGTATTTCTTAAATACGGAGATAATCTCAAACAGCTGTGGCCGATCTCCATTTTTGATCGCTATCCAAGAGTGGTGCGTTCAATACGCTTAATTTCAGTATGGCTGATTTTGGAACGCGCCGGTCTCAGTATCGAGCACGACGAGCAATTGCTGTCAACAGCGATAGGTAAAAAGCACGCAGAGTATATCTCTAATCAAAGACAAAGCGGCGAGACCTTCAGCGATTTACTCAACAGCCAATATTTTTCTAAAACTCTGGCTGAATGCTGCATGGGGATTGCTGCACTGACTACCTCAAATAGAGTACATCTGTTGGAACAAATTGCGCAACTATTGGATATCGAAAGAGCACAGCTTGCCACCACCATCTCGCGCACCTTTTATATTATCGGAATGATCATTACACTGTCCGCTATCGCACTTATACTATCAGGGGTGTTACTGCCGATTTATTCTTCGGGTCTCAGCGGAGTACAGCTATGAGCACATCAAGACCAGGTTATACATTAAGATCAGGTTATACATTAAGATCAGGTTATACATTAAGACCGGGCTATACATTGATAGAGGTGTTGGTGGTAGTCGCTACGATTGTCGTTTTAATCTCTATCACCGCCACTTATAGTATGAACACCGCCGCCAGCCAATTAGCAGAGGCCGAATTTCAAGAGCACTATCTGAAAGCAAAAAATATATTGCTACACGCGCAAAACTTACACGCGCAAGGCTTTCGCACCACCGCCGATGTGAATATGAGACAGCTTAAGCGCAAAGTGGAAGGCAACGATTGGCAAGTCATCGCAAATAAAATTTTTCAAATAACCGACGGTCATGCCAAAGACGATTTTAAGATACGCATCAACGATGCGAGCATACAGCTTAGATTTATCATTGCCGACGATGTTGTATTAACTGGTTATCCGCTACAAAGACATCAAATAGCCGGCGACAAAGATGAGGTTGTGCTCACTAAAGCGATGCATTCTGAGCGCAGCCGCATCTTAAAGTTTAACGATTATCTAGCAAACTGAGGTATATAGTTGATGCGGTCTTCTGTAGCTGAAACCGAAAAGCACTGCGGTTTTACATTGATAGAAACACTGGTGACGGTGGCTATTTTATCTATCTTGGTCTCCGGTTATGCGGTTTATAAACTCAGAGCGGATATTAACGAATTGAATCAGCGGTTATCGGATGCGCTCATCGAGGAACTTACCATCATCGGCAACCAAGCGCAGGTGGTATATGCACAGACCGGTTCTTGGCCAGACGATGACAACCAGTGCGTCAATGCGCTGGCTGAGCCGACTATGAACGCCGTAGGCATAGATAGAGATTCACCATTTCCAGCAGTGCGTTATACGCTGGGATGTAGTGCCCAGACATTTACCATTAGTTTAGAGATGCCTGCAAGTTTAGAGATTTGGGCACATTATATTAAGGCACGCACCCCAAGTATCAATGATGCCGCTACCCTAACAAACGGCAACCAAAGCCTGACATCTCAATGGCTACCGCCCACGGATATTACCTTATTCAGACAATTATTGGATGATTACTATAGGATTGATGGCTCTAAAGCGATGACCGGTGATATGAATCTAGCGGGCAATGATATCTTTGGCATAGGCCGTGCGCGCGGCGATGATTTTGAACTCAACCGAGGGTCGCTTGGCAATAAACACAGCCTGAGTAAAACAGTCGAGCGTATCCAGTTGGTCAGTGCGGGCGACATCATCACCAAACCAAACTGTCGGTTACCTAAAATTTATATAACATCGGCTAATATTGGAACCCCCGCACGGCGACCGGTGACCTCAATACAGTGGACGGCTACCAGCAGTGGCAATAGATGGCGCATTGAGAATACACTGTCCGATGATCGAGAATTTAGCGTCAACGATAGAACCTTTTTAAGAGGCATCGCTATAATTAAGTGCTCCTAGCTGATTATGCTATAATAATCTTGTTAGTGCACTGTATTTCCTTGGTAGACGATAGCAGTGATTGCCCTCTCTGATTAGCTGATGCCTAGTGATAAAAACATCAAAGTAAAGGTCGGTATTAGGAGATAACAAATATGAGCTTTTGAAAAGTTTTCAAGAAATAACAATAGATAACTAATATAAAGAAAGAGGTTCTTTATGCAAGGCGATCATAAGTTTCATCCCAAACTGCTTGTGCAGATAGATGACCATGCAATCGTTCCTCAAAATCACTACCGTCATAAACTAGCAACTAAAAAAAGATTAAACTTTTTTAGTACCTTTTTACTCCCGACTTTGATACTTGCCCTGTTATGGCAGCCGGCGGTTGCGCAACAGTCTGCGTTACCCGCTTGTGCGCAAGCCATAGCAGATAACGATAACGACGGTGTGTCAGCAGCGATCGACATAGACAAAGATAATGATGGTCTGATAGAACTTTGTAGCTTAGAAGGATTGGATGCGATACGCCATCAGCTCGATGGTATGGGCTATCGAGCGAATAGCACGGCAACCGCAATAACGACCGGTTGCCCTGACGATGGCTGCCGTGGCTACGAGTTGGTTCGCAGTTTAGACTTTGCAGAGGCTAGCAGTTATGACGGTGGCAGCGTTAATACGGCATGGACGACGGGTGTAGGGTGGTTGCCGATTGGCACTAGCGATCAACCATTCAATGCAGTATTTGAAGGCAACAGCCATACCCTATCTAACTTAATGATAGATACACCTATAGATACACCTAATAATGATAGTTTCGGTTTATTTGGTGAAACTAGCGTCGATTCTACAGTGGCTAATATCGGCATGTTAGATGTAGATATCACCGGGCATTCTCGTGTAGGTGGTTTAGTCGGCAACAATGGTGGTAGTATAACGAACAGCTATGCGACCGGTGCTGTGAGTGGGGAGAATAATGTAGGCGGCTTAGTTGGCTTTCATTCAGGTAGTATAACGAACAGCTATGCGACAAGTACTGTGCCAGGAAAGCTTAATGCAGGCGGTTTAGTCGGTAACAATCAAGGTAGCATTACCAACAGCTATGCGACCGGTGATGTGACTGGCACTGGTAATCGTGTAGGCGGTTTAGTCGGTTCTGGTACTGGTAGTATAACGAACAGCTATGCGACGGGTGTTGCGACTGCGACTGGTGATAGTGTAGGCAGTTTAGTCGGCCGCACTGCTAGTAGTGCTAGTATTACAAACAGCTATGCGACCGGTGCTGCGACTGGGCGTGATAATGTAGGCGGTTTAGTCGGCGAAAATGCAGGTAGTATAACGAACAGCTATGCGACCGGTGATGTGACTGGGACTGGTAATCGTGTAGGCCGTTTAGTCGGCGAAAATGCAGGTAGTATAACGAACAGCTATGCGAGCGGGGATGTGACTGGACTGGATGATGTAGGCGACTTAGTTGGCGAGAGTTCTGGTAGTATTACAGACAGTGAAGCCCGGGACATTAACGCATTACAGATGCCTACTACGACAACTGGTATATATAGCGAATGGAATACTGCAGACTGGGACTTTGGTAATGCATTGCAATTCCCAGCACTCAGATATACCAGCGGAGCCGATCTTGAAAACCCAGCCTGCGGTGGTGTCGGGCAACCTAACTGCGGTAGTTTATTGCCCAATCAATTGCTGAGTCTTTTAGATAATCTCGAGGTGTCCAATGGGCTATTGATACCTGAATTTGATCCGCAGAGATTGGCTTATGATGTGGTGGTTGATGAGTCCGTCAATTCAATAACACTGCAAGCGACGGTGGCGGATGGTTTGATTACCATTCGCGGTGATGGCTTAGGCGGGCAAGCGACCACCGGCAAAGGCACTATCAGACAAAATATTGATCTCAACCCGAGCGATGACACCCTGATTACGGTTGAAGTGTTTGAAGGAAGAAAACCGGCGAACTACATGGTGACCGTTGGGCGAACAAATTTACCCGCTTGTACTCTGGACATATTGGATACTGATGACGACGGTGTGCCAATATTCATGGATATAGATAGAGATGGTGATGGTCTAATAGAACTGTGTGATTTAGAGGGATTGGATGCGATGCGCTATCAGCTCGATGGGAGTGGTTATCAAGCAAATAGCACCGCAACCGCAATAACGACCGGTTGCCCTGAGGTGGGTTGCCGTGGCTATGAGTTGGTTCGGAGTTTAGACTTTGCAGAGGCTGAAAGTTATCGCAGTGGGCGCATTAATACGGCGTGGACGATGGGTGTAGGATGGCTACCGATAGGCACTGAAGATCAGCGATTCAATGCGAGATTTGAAGGCAACAGCCATACGATATCCAACTTAACAATAGATAGAAGATCTGCTGATGGTATAGGTTTATTCAGTGATGCAGGCAGCAATTCTATCATTACTAATATTGGCATGTTAGATGTAGATAACACAGGAGGTGATGGTGTGGGCGGTTTAGTCGGCTTTAGTTTTGGTAGTATAACCAACAGCTATGCAACGGGTGCTGTGGCGGGAGATACACAGGTAGGCGGTTTAGTCGGCACCAATGATGGTGGAAGTATAACGAACAGCCATGCGAGGAGTGGTGTGTTAGGACAGGAAGATGTAGGCGGTTTAGTCGGCTACAATGATCGTGCAGGTATAAATGATGGTGGAAGTATAACGAACAGCTATGCAACGGGTGATGTGACGGGAGATGATAATGTAGGCGGTTTAATCGGCTACAATGATGGTGGAAGTATAACGAACAGCTATGCGACGGGTGGTGTGGCGGGAGATATACAGGTAGGTGGTTTAGTCGGCGAAAGTGATGGGAGTATAACGGACAGCCGTGCGAGCGGTGAGGTGACAGGTAATGAAGAGATAGGCGGTTTACTCGGCTTTAATATTGGTTCAATTACGAACAGCCATGCGACCGGTGCTGTGGATGGGAGTGATGATGTAGGCGGTCTAGTCGGCGAAAATAGGGGTAGTATAACGAACAGCTATGCGACTGGTGATGTGGATGGGAGTGATGATAGTGCAGGCGGTTTAGCTGGCTTTAATGTTGGTAGTATAACGAACAGCTATGCGAGCGGTGAGGTGGATGGGAGTGATAGGGTAGGCGGTTTAGTCGGCAACAATCAGCTTATCGGCGGCAATCAGCGTGGTCATATAACGAACAGCTATGCGAGCGGTGAGGTGACGGGTAATGAAAATGTAGGCGGTTTAATCGGCTTTAATTTTGGTTCAATTACGAACAGCCATGCGACTGGTGCTGTGGATGGGAGTGAAGATGTAGGCGGTTTAGTCGGCGAAAATAGTGCTGCTGATATAACGAACAGCTATGCGAGAGGTGAGGTAATTGGAGGCAGTCAGGCAGGTGGTTTAGTCGGTAGAAATCGTGGTCGTATAACGAACAGCTATGCGAGAGGTGAGGTGACTGGGGATAGTGATTTAGGCGGTTTAGTCGGCATCAATGTTGGTGGTGGTAGTATAACCAACAACTATGCAACCGGTGATGTGACCGGTAATGAAAATGTAGGCGGTTTAGCCGGCATCAATCAGGATACTATAATCAACAGCTATGCGAGCGGTGAGGCGAATGGACAGCCAAGCATTTTAGTCGGTTCCGAAGCAGGCAGCACTATGAACAGTATGCCGCGAACCATGACGCAACTGCAATCGCCCACCACGGCAACTGGTATATATCAACAATGGGGTACTGCAAACTGGGATTTCGGTAATCAGTGGCAATACCCGGCGCTGAAATATAGCCGCGGATCTGATCCTGACAACCCGGCCTGCGGTATCGCTGGGCAACCTAGCTGTAGCAGTTTATTGTCTAATCAACTGCCTAGTACTTTGGATAGTCTCGCAGTATCTAATGGTCTATTGGTGCCTGCGTTTGATCCACGCAGACCAGTCTATGATGTGGAAGTTTCTGCTGGGGTCGTCAATTCAATAACGCTACAAGCAACGGCTAGTATGGATAGTGTGATTACCATTCGTAATGATGGCATGGGAGAGCGATCGACCACCGCGACCATCCGTCAAGATATTCCTCTAAACGACAGTGGTGTCACCCTGATTACGATCGAAGTTTCTCAAACAAATGGAAGACCAATGGGGAACTATATGTTGACCACTATGTCAATAGATTTACCCGCCTGCACTCAAGATCTAGCAGATACTGATGACGACGGTGTGTTAGCGTCTGTAGATATAGATAAAGATGGCGATGGTCTAATAGAACTGTGTAGCTTAGAGGGACTCAATGCAACACGCTATCAGCTCGACGGCACTGGCTATCGAGCAGATAGCAACACGGACATTATAACGACCGGTTGTCCTGAGAATCGCTGTCGTGGCTACGAGTTGGTTCGCAGTTTAGACTTTGCCGAAGCCGGCAGTTATGACAGTGCGCGCATTGACACGACCTGGACAACCGAGGCAGGATGGCTACCAATAGGCACTGGCGATGAGCCCTTCAGCGCAGTATTTGAAGGCAACGGACATACGATCTCTAACTTAAGGATAGATAGACCTGCTGACGATGACATAGGTTTATTCGGTCAAATAGCTAACAATTCTATAATGACCAATGTGGGTCTGCTCAATGTAGATATTGAAGGGAGGGAACAGGTAGGCAGCTTAGTCGGCGAAAGTAGAGGAAATATTACGAACAGCTATGCGACCGGTGATGTGACCGGAGATACCCAGCAGGTAGGCGGTTTAGTCGGCTTTAATTTTGGTC
Source organism: Chromatiales bacterium (assembly GCA_014323925.1). Taxonomy (NCBI): domain Bacteria; kingdom Pseudomonadati; phylum Pseudomonadota; class Gammaproteobacteria; order Chromatiales; species Chromatiales bacterium. The sequence goes on from JACONC010000001.1 coordinate 176,665, forward strand.
GTATAACGAACAGCTATGCGACCAGTGATGTGACCGGAGATACACAGATAGGCGGTTTAATCGGCTTCAATGGAGGTAATATAACGAACAGCTATGCGACCGGTGATGTGACCGGCGATACACAGGTAGGCGGTTTAGTCGGCGACAGTCAGCGTGGTGATATAACGGACAGCTATGCGACCGGTAATGTGTCTGCAAGCACAGCAGTAGGTAGCTTAGTCGGCTTAAATGGTGGATTGAGTAATATTACGAACAGCCATGCGAGCGGTGATGTCAATGGGCAGAGGCCGGTAGGCGGTTTAGTCGGTGACAATGGTGGTCGTCCTGCTACAAACAGTCGTTATCTTTCCATTAGAGAACTGCAGTCGTCCACTACCGCAACTGATATATATAGTGGATGGGATGCTACAGACTGGGATTTCGGTAATCAGTTGCTATCCCCGACGCTGAAATATGCTGCAGGACCTGTTCCCGAAAACCCGGCCTGTGGTATCGCTGGGCAACCTAGCTGCGGCAGTTTATTGCCCGACCAATTGCTGAGTCTTTTGGATAATCTCACACTATCCCATGGTCTATTGACGCCTGAGTTTAATCCGCAGAGAAAAGTCTATGATCTCGAGTTTGATGGTTCCCTCAATTCAATAACGCTGGACGCAACGGCGACTACGGATAGTGTTATTACCATTCGTAGTGGTGACATAGAAGCGCAATCGACCACCATCACTATCCGTCAAGATGTTCCTCTAAACGCAGAGGGTGTCACCCTGATTACGCTAGAAGTGTCTAATGGGAGAACAGCAACCGACTACCTGTTCACCGTTATGCCAATCAATTTACCGGCCTGCACTCGGAATCTATCGGATACTGATGACGACGCTGTACCAGCGGTTATCGATATAGATAAAGATGGTGATGGGCTGATAGAACTGTGTAGCTTAGAAGGATTGGATGCGATACGCCATCAGCTGGACGGCACTGGCTATCGAGCAAATACCACCGCAACCCTGATAACGACCGGTTGCCCTGAGGGCGGCTGTCGTGGCTACGAGCTGGTTCAGAGTTTAGATTTTGCCGAGGCTGACAGCTATGACGCTGGCAGTTATGACAGTGGGCGCATTAATACAGCGTGGACGACGGGAGTCGGATGGCTACCAATAGGCAATGTGGCATTTCTATTCAATGCGATATTTGAAGGCAACGGACAGACGATATCTAATCTGATGATAGATAGATCTAGTGATAGGATAGGTTTATTTGCTGGGATAAGTTTTAATTCTAAAATTACTAATATCGGTCTGTTAAATATAGATAACAAAGGAAATAATGATGTAGGCGGTTTAGTCGGCGACAATAGGGGGGGGAGTATTACAAACAGCTATGCGACCGGTGCTGTGACTGGGATTCGAAGGGTCGGTGGTTTAGTCGGCTTGAATGAGAACGGTAGTATAACGAACAGCCATGCGATGATTGATGTGGATGGGAGTGATAGAGTAGGTGGTTTAGTCGGCGAAAATAGAGGAAGTATAACGAACAGCTATGCGATGGTTGATATGAGAGGAATGGATGAGGTAGGTGGTTTAGTCGGTTTTAGTGATGGTAGTATAACGAACAGCTATGCGACCGGTGCTGTCAGTGGGAATTCACGGGTAGGCGGTTTAGTCGGCGAAAATGCAAATAGTATAACGAACAGCCATGCGATGGTTGATGTGACTGGGAATGATAGTCGGATAGGCGGTTTAGTCGGCTTCAATGGCAGTCCAATTGTTGGAAATAACGCTAATATAACGAACAGCTATGCGACCGGGAGTGTGATGGGATCATCTGCTGTAGGCGGTTTAGTCGGCTTCAATGGCAGTTTAATGAGCGGAAATAACGCTAATATAACGAACAGCTATGCGACCGGTAAGGTGATGGGAAACATACAAGTAGGCGGTTTAGTCGGTGTGCATAGCAGAGGTATTATAACCAACAGCTATGCGACCAGTGCTGTGAGTGGGAATGGACGGGTAGGCGGTTTAGTCGGCCAAAATATCAGTAGTATAACGAACAGCTATGCGACCGGTAATGTGCGTGGGAATGTACGGGTAGGCAGTTTAGTCGGCCAAAATACGGGTAGTATAACGAACAGCTATGCGGCAGGTGATGTGAATGGGCAGAGGCCTGGGCCTGTAGACGGTTTAGTCGGCGAGAATAGTAGGGGTGGTACCGCTACAAACAGTAGTTATCTGCCCATTGGCGAACTGCAGTCGCCCACTACGCCAACTGCTACATTATATAGTCGATGGAATACTACAGACTGGGATTTCGGTAATCAGTTGCAACTCCCGACGCTGAAATATACCACCGGACCTGATCGCGACAACCCGACCTGTGGTATCGCTGGGCAGCCTAGCTGCGGTAGTTTATTGCCCAATCAATTTATGAGTCTTTTGGATAATCTCACAGTGTCCCCTGGTATATTCACACCTGAGTTTAATCCGCAGAGACAAGCCTATGATATTATTGAGGTTGATGGCGCCCTCAATTCAATAACGCTACAAGCAACGGCGACTACCGATAGTGTTATTACCATTCGTAGTGATAACATAGAAGCGCAATCGACCACCTTCACCATCCGTCAAGATGTTCCTATAAACGCAGAGGGTGTCACCCTGATTACGATAGAAGTGTCTGATGGAATAACGGAAACCGAATACCGGTTGACCGTTATGCCAACAAATTTACCCGCCTGCACTCGGAATCTATCGGATACTGATGACGACGGTGTGTTAGCGGGTATCGATATAGATAAAGATGGTGATGGTCTGATAGAACTGTGTAGCCTAGAGGGATTGAATGCGATACGCCATCGCTTGGACGGGCGTGGCTATCAAGCAAATAGCACTGCAACCCTGATAGCGACAGGTTGTCCTGAGCGTGGCTGTCGTGGCTACGAGTTGGTTCGGAGTTTAGATTTTGCCGAGGCTGACAGCTATGACGCGGGCAGTTATGGCAGTGGGCGCGTGAATACCGCGTGGACGATGGGTACCGGATGGCTACCAATAGGTACTAGCGACCAGCCCCTCAGAGCAGTATTTGAAGGCAACGGCCATACGATATCTAACTTGATGATAAATAGACCTGCGGGTGATAACATAGGTTTATTCGCTGCGATAGCTAACAATTCTACAATGACTAATGTCGGTCTGCTCAATGTAGATATCACCGGAAATGATGTTGTCGGCAGTTTAGTCGGCTCTAGTTCTGGTAGTATAACGAACAGCTATGCGACCGGTGAGGTGGTCGGAAACACACAGGTAGGCGGTTTAGTTGGTTCTAATCCTGGTAGTATAACGAACAGCTATGCGACCGCTGGTGTGACCGGCGATTCCAGAGTAGGCGGTTTAGTCGGCGACAGTCTGTTTGGTAGTATAACGAACAGCTATGCGACCGGTAGTGTGACCGGCGGTTCCAGAGTAGGCGGTTTAATCAGCGACAGTCAGCGTGGTAGTATAACGAACAGCTATGCGACCGGTAATGTGTCTGGAAGCACAGAAGTAGGTAGCTTAGTCGGCTTAAATAGTGTATTCAGTAATATCACGAACAGCTATGCGGTGGGTGATGTGAATGGGCAGAGGCCTCTAGACGGTTTAGTCGGCAACGATGATGGTCGTGATCGTACTACAAACAGTCTTTATCTGTCGATTGAAGAACTGCAGTCGCCCACTACGGCAACTATATATAGTGGATGGGATACTACAGACTGGGATTTCGGTACTCAGTTGCGCACCCCGACGCTGAAATACGCCACAGGAGCTGATACCGACAACCCAGCCTGTGGTAGCGCTGGGCAACCTAGCTGCGGTAGTTTATTGCCCGATCAATTTCTGAATCTTTTAGATAATCTCACGGTGTCCCACGGTATATTGACACCTGAGTTTAATCAGCAGAGACAAGCCTATGATATTATTGAGATTGATGGGTCGATAATCAATTCAATAACGCTACAAGCAAGGGCTGCTACTGATAGTGTCATTACCATTCGTAGTGATCGCATAGAAGCGCAATCGACCACCGTTACCATCCGTCAAGATGTGCCTCTAAACGCAGAAGGTGTCACCCTGATTACGATAGAGGTGTCTGATGAAAGAACGGCAACCAAATACCGGTTGACCGCACTGCCAATCAATTTACCCTTCTGTACTCTAGACCTAGCAGACACCGATGACGACGGTGTACCCAGGACTACAGATGTAGATAAAGATGGTGATGGTCTGATAGAACTGTGTAGCTTAGAGGGATTGGATGCGATACGCCATCAGCTGGACGGGCGTGGCTATCGAGCAAATAGCACCGCAACCCTGATAACGACCGGTTGTCCTGAGGGTGGCTGTCGTGGCTACGAGTTGGTTCGCAGTTTAGATTTTGCCGAGGCTGACAGCTATGACAGTGAAGACATCAATACGGCATGGACAACGGGTGCAGGATGGCTGCCGATAGGCACTGGTAGCCAGCCCTTCGGCGCGGTATTTGAGGGTAACGGCTATACGATATCTAACTTAATGATAGATAGACCTGCTGATGAGAGGGTAGGTTTATTCAGTGCGACAGCTAACGATTCTACAGTGGCTAATGTCGGTCTGCTCAATGTAGATAATACCGGCGGTAGTGATGTGGGTAGTTTAGTCGGCGACAATAGGGGTAGTATAACGAATAGCTATGCGACCGGTGATGTGCGTGGAACAAATGAGGTAGGCGGTTTAGTCGGCGAAAATACCGGGAATATAACGAACAGCTATGCGATGGTTGATGTGATTGGGGATAGTACTTGGACAGGCGGTTTAGTCGGAATCAGCTTTGATTCTGGCAGTATAACGAACAGCTATGCGACCGGTGATGTGCGTGGAATAATTGAGGTAGGCGGTTTAGTCGGCCAAAATACAGGTACTATAACGAACAGCTATGCGACCGGTGATGTTGATGGGAATAATAGTGTAGGCGGTTTAGTCGGCCAAAATACGGGTATTATGATGAATAGCTATGCGACAGGGAGTGTGAGTGGGCAGGAGAATGTAGGCGGTTTAGTCGGCCAAAATACGGGTAGTATAACGAATAGCTATGCGGTGGGTGATGTGAATGGGCAGAGGCTTGGGTCTCTAGACGGTTTAGTCGGCGAGAATAGAGGGGGTACCATTACACCAAACAGTCGCTATCTGTCCATTGGAGAACTGCAGTCGCCCACTACGGCAACTATATATAGTGGATGGGATACTGCAGACTGGGATTTCAGTAATCCGTCGCGCACCCCGACGCTGAAATATACCACAGGACCTGATCCCGACAACAACCCGGCATGTGATGTCGCTGGGCAACCTAGCTGCGGTAGTTTATTGCCCGATCAATTTCTGAGTCTTTTGGATAACCTCACGGTGTCCGATGGTATATTGACACCCGAATTTAATTCGCAGAGACAAGTCTATGATATTATTGAGATTAATGGGTTTCTCAATTCAATAACGCTGCAAGCAACGGCGACTACGGATATTGTTATTACCATTCGTAGTGAGCGCATAGAAGCGCAATCGACCACCGTTACCATCCTTCAAGAGGTGCCTCTAAACGCGGAGGGTGTCACCCCGATTACGATAGCAGTGTCTGATGAAAGGACGACAACCGACTACCGGCTGACCGCTATGCCAATCAATTTACCCGCCTGTACTCGGGAACTAGAAGATACTGATAACGACGGTGTGTTAGCGGCTATCGATATAGATAAAGATGGTGATGGTCTGATAGAACTGTGTAGTTTAGAGGGGTTGGATGCGATACGCCATCAGCTGGACGGGCATGGCTATCGCGCAAATAGCACCGCAACCCTGATAACGACCGGTTGTCCTGAGGGTGGCTGTCGTGGCTACGAGTTGGTTCAGAGTCTAGACTTTGAAGAAGTTGGCAGTTATGACAGTGGGCGCATTGATACGACCTGGACAACGGCAACAGGATGGCTGCCGATAGGCACCTTCAGCGCGATATTTGAAGGCAACAGCCATACGATATCTAACTTAATGATAAATAGACCTGATGATGGTAGTATAGGTCTATTCAGTGTGATAGCTAGCAATTCTACAATGACTAATGTCGGTCTGCTCAATGTAGATATCGCAGGAAATAATTGGGTCGGCAGTTTAGTCGGCGACAATAGGGGTAGTATAACGAACAGCTATGCGATGGGTGATGTGGCTGGGACTGGTAATCGTGTAGGCGGTTTGGTCGGCGAAAATACCGGGAGTATAACGCACAGCTATGCGATGGTTGATGTGACTGGGAATAATAATTGGACAGGCGGTTTAGTCGGCTTCAATGGCAGTTTCATTGGTGACAACACAGTTAGTATAACGAACAGCTATGCGACCGGTGATGTGACTGGGAGTGATACTGTAGGTGGTTTAGTCGGCTTCAATGGCAGTATAACTGGCGGAAGTAACTCTAATATAACGAACAGCTATGCGAGAGGTGCTGTGCGTGGGAATAGTAATGTAGGCGGTTTAGTTGGCGAAAATACAGGTATTATAACGAACAGCTATGCGACAAGTGATGTGGATGGGAATTTAAATGTAGGCGGTTTAGTTGGCTTTAATCCTGGCAGTATAACGAACGGCTATGCGACCGGTGATGTGACTGGGACTGGTGATCGTGTAGGCGGTTTAGTCGGCTCTCATACGGGTAGTATAACGAACAGCTATGCGACCGGTGATGTGATGGGAGGTAATCAGGTAGGCAGTTTAGTCGGCGGCAGCGCACCTAGTTCTAGTATAACGAACAGCTATTCGGCGAGTAATGTGAATGGAATAAATAGTCGTCGGTCGATCGACGAACTGCAGTCGCCCACTACGCCAACGGGTATATATAGCGAATGGAATACTGCAAACTGGGACTTCAGTAATCCGTTGCGCACCCCGAAGCTGAAATATACCACAGGACCTGATACCGCCAACCCGGCATGTGGTATCGCTGGGCAACCTAGCTGCGACAGTTTATTGCCCGATCAATTTCTGAGTCTTTTGGATAATCTCACGGTGTCTAGTGGTCTATTGATGCCTGAGTTTAATCCGCAGAGAAAAGCCTATGATCTCGAGTTTGATGGCTCCCTCAATTCAATAACGCTGCAAGCAACGGCTACTTCGGATAGTGTTATTACCATTCGTAGTGATGACATAGAAGCGCAATCGACCACCATTACCATCCGTCAAGATATTCCTCTAAACGCAGAGGGTGTCACCCTGATTACGATAGAAGTGTCTGATGAAAGGACGACAACCGACTACCGGTTGACCGCTATGCCAATCAATTTATCGTCCTGTACGCAGGCGCTAGCAGACACGGATAACGACGGTGTACCAGCGGTTATCGATATAGATAAAGATGGTGATGGTCTGATAGAACTGTGTAGCTTAGAGGGATTGGATGCGATACGCAATCAGCTCGATGGCACTGGCTACCGAGCAAATAGCACCGCAACCCTGATAACGACCGGTTGTCCTGAGGATGGTGGCTGTCGTGGCTACGAGTTGGTTCAGAATTTAGACTTTGAACAAGCGGGCAGTTATGACAGTGGACGCATCAATACGGCATGGACAACAGAACCAGGATGGCTACCGATCGGCACTAGGACTGAACAATTCGCTGCGGTATTTGAAGGCAACGACCATACGATATCTAACCTAATGATAGATAGACCCGATGATAGTAGGATAGGTTTATTCGGTGCGACTGCTAACAATTCTAGTATGACTAATGTCGGGCTGCTCAATGTAGATAACACAGGAAATAGTTTTGTCGGTGGTTTAGTTGGCGACAGTACCGGGAGTATAACGAACAGCTATGTGACCGGGAGTGTGATGGGATCATCTGCTGTAGGCGGTTTAGTCGGCGAAAATAACTTTAATATAACGGACAGCTATGCGACCGGTAATGTGATGGGAGGTAGGTGGGTAGGCGGTTTAACCGGCTTAAATAATGGTGGTAGTATTACAAACAGCTATGCGATGGGTGAGGTGACTGGGACTAGTAATAGTGTAGGCGGTTTAGTTGGCGAAAATAATTCTGCTGGTCGTATAACAAACAGCTATGCGATGGTTGATGTGATTGGCAATGATAGTTGGACCGGCGGTTTAGTCGGCTCCAATGATAGTAGTATAACGGATAGCCATTCAACCGGTGAGGTGAGGGGGCCAGATCAGGTAGGCGGTTTAGTCGGCGCAAATACCGGGATTATAACGAACAGCTATGCGACCGGTGATGTGATTGGGATAGGTGATGTGATTGAGAGTATTAGGTGGGTAGGCGGTTTAGTCGGCGTCAATGGCAGTATAACTGACCAAAGTATAGCTGGTCGTATAACGAACAGCTATGCGACCGGTGAGGTGATGGGAAGCATACAGGTAGGCGGTTTGGTCGGCGAAAATGCGAAGGGTAGTATAACGAACAGCTATGCGACCGGTAATGTCAATGGGAATAATGGTTTAGGCGGTTTAGCCGGCCAAAATCAGGATAGTATAACGAACAGTTATGCGACTGGTGATGTGACAGGCAATCAATGGGTAGGCGGTTTAGTCGGCATCAATGGCAGTGCAATTGACGAAAATAACCCTAATATAACGAACAGCTATGCGACCGGTCAGGTGATGGGAAACATACAGGTAGGCGGTTTAGTCGGCTTCAATGGCAGTACAGTTGGCGCAAGTAACTCTAATATAACGAACAGCTATGCGACCGGTAATGTCGATGGGACTGATCGTGTAGGCGGTTTAGTCGGCTTCAATGGCAGTTTATCTGGCGGAAATCCCGGCAGTATAACGAACAGCTATGCGACCGGTGATGTGACTGGGACTGGTAATCGTGTAGGCGATTTAGTCGGCGAGAATGACCGTGGTACCATTATGGACAATCGTTATCTGTCCATTGGCGAACTGCAGTCGTCCACTACCGCGACTGATATATATAGTGGATGGGATACTGCAAACTGGGATTTCAGTAATCCGTTGCGCACCCCGAAGCTGAAATATACCATAGGACCTGATCGCGACAACCCGGCATGTGGTATCGCTGGGCAACCTAGTTGCGGTAGTTTATTGCCCAATCAATTTATGAGTCTCTTAAATAATCTCACGGTGTCCGAGGGTATATTGACACCCGAGTTTAATCCGCAGAGACAAGCCTATGATATTATTGAGATTGATGGGTCCGCCATCAATTCAATAACGGTCGACGCAGCGGCGACTACGGATAGTGTTATTACCATTCGTAGTGATAGATTAGGAGAGCAATCGACCACCGTTACCATCCGTCAAGATGTTCCGCTAAACGCAGAGGGTGTCACCCTGATTACGATAGAGGTGTTTGATGGAGAAACGACAACCAAATACCGGTTGACCGCCATACCAATCAATTTACCCGCCTGTACTCAGGATATAGCAGATACTGATAACGACGGTGTGTTAGCGGGTATCGATATAGATAAAGATGGTGATGGTCTGATAGAACTGTGTAGCTTAGAGGGGTTGGATGCGATACGCCATCGCTTGGACGGCACTGGCTATCGCGCAACTAGCACCGCAACCTTGGTAACGACCGGTTGTCCTGAGGGTGGCTGTCGTGGCTACGAACTGGTGCGCAGTTTAGATTTTGCCGAGGCTAACAGCTATGACAGTGAAGACATCAATACCGTATGGACAACGGGGGCAGGATGGCTGCCGATAGGCACCTTCAGAGCTATATTTGAAGGCAACGACCATACGATATCTAACTTAATGATAAATAGACCTGCTGATACGAGGATAGGTCTATTCGGTGCAACAGCTAACAATTCCACAATGACTCATGTGGGCTTGCTCAATGTAGATATCACCGGGGGAAGTTTTGTAGGCAGTTTAGTCAACCGCAATGATGGCCGTATAACGAACAGCTATGCAACCGGGGCTGTGCGTGGTAATAATGATGTAGGCGGTTTAGTCGGTATCAATGGTCCTTCTGGTCGTATGACGAACAGCTATGCGATAGTTGATGTGACTGCGACTGGTAGTAGGATAGGCGGTTTAGCCGGCGAAAATAGTGGTAGTATAACGAACAGCTATGCGACCAGTGCTGTGACGGGGGAGGATAATAGTGTAGGCGGTTTAGCCGGTATCAATGGTCCTTCTGGTCGTATAACGAACAGCTATGCGGCCGGTGCTGTGCGTGGTAATGCTGATAATGTAGGCGGTTTAGTCGGCTTCAGTAATGGTAGTATAACGAACAGCTATGCGACCGGTGCTGCGCGTGGTGATGGTGCTAATGTAGGTGGTTTAGTCGGCTATAATGGCACTGTATTTACCAGCAATGAGGGTCATATAACGAACAGCTATGCGACCGGTACTGTGCGTGGGGCTTCACAGGTAGGCGGTTTAGTCGGCTTCAATGGCAGTATAGCTGGCAACAATTCGGGTAATATAACGAACAGCTATGCGACCGGTGATGTGTCAGGACAGAGGACTGATATAGGCGATTTAGTCGGTGAGAATAGCCGTGGTACCATTACGAACAGTCTTAGTCGGACCATTGAGCAACTGCAGTCGCCCACTACGACAACTGGTATATATCGCGAATGGAATATTGCAAACTGGGACTTCAGTAATCCATTGCAATCCCCGGCGCTGAAATATACCACCGGACCTGATACCGACAACCTAGCGTGTGGTATCGCTCGGCAACCTAGCTGCGGTAGTTTATTGCCCGATCAATTTCTGAGCCTGTTGAATAATCTCACGGTGTCCAATGGTCTATTGACATCTGCGTTTAATCCGCAGAGATTAGTCTATGGTATCGACCCTGATGGGTCCGCCGATTCAATAACACTACAAGCAACCGCGATTATGGACAGTGTGATTACCATTCGTAGTGATGGCATAGGAGAGCAATCGACCACCGCGACCATCCGTCAAGATGTTCCTCTAAACGCAGAGGGTGTCACCCTAATTACGATAGAGGTGTCTAATCGAGGAACAATAACCGACTACCTGTTGACCGTTGCGTCAATAGATTTGCCGGCCTGTACGCAGGATATAGCAGACACCGATGACGACGGTGTGTTAGCGGGTATTGATGTAGATAAAGATGGTGATGGTCTGATAGAACTGTGTAGCTTAGAGGGATTGGATGCGATACGCTATCAGTTGGACGGGCGTGGCTATCGCGCAACTCGGACCGCACCTCAGATAACGACCGGTTGTCCTGACGATGGCTGTCGAGGCTACGAGTTGGTTCGCAGTTTAGACTTTGCAGAAGCGCGCAGCTATGACAGTAGAAGCATTAATAGGACATGGACGATGACTCCTGGATGGCTACCCATAGGCGATGACAGTCAGTCATTCAATGCGATATTTGAAGGTAACGGACAGACGATATCTAACTTAATGATCGATAGACCTGCTGATAGTAGGGTAGGTTTATTTGGTGACACAGCTAACAATTCTAGAATGACGAATGTCGGTCTGCTCAATGTCGATAACACCGGAGGGAGTGATGTAGGCAGTTTAGTCGGCTTAAATGGCGGTAGTATAACGAACAGCTATGCGACCGGTGCTGTGCATGGTAATGGTGCTAATGTAGGCGGTTTAGTCGGCAACAGTAGTGGTCGTATAACGAACAGCTATGCGACGGTTGAGGTGACTGGGAATACTACGGTAGGTGGTTTAGTCGGCTTAAATGATGATGGCAGTATAACGAACAGCTATGCGACCGGTGATGTGATCGGAAACACACGGGTAGGCGGTTTAGTCGGCCGGAGTAGAGATGGTACCATTACCAACAGCTATGCGACCGGTGCTGTGACTGGGACTGGGACTGCTAATCGTCTAGGCAGTTTAGTCGGCTGGTTATCTGATGGCAATATAACGAACAGCTATGCGACTGGTGCGGTGCGTGGGAATGGGGAGAATGTCGGCGGTTTAGTTGGCTTAAATAATGATGGCAGTACAACGAATAGTAGTCAGCAGACCATTGCCGAGCTGCAGTCACCTACTATGGCTATATATAGCGGATGGGATACTGCAGACTGGGACTTCGGTAATCAATCGCAACTCCCGGCGCTGAAATATACCACCGGACCTGATGCCGACAACCCGGCATGTGGTATCGCTGGGCAACCTAGCTGTGATAGTCTATTGGCCAATCAATTTCCGATTCTTTTGGATAATCTCACGCTGTCCGATGGTCTATTGACACCTGAGTTTAATCCGCAGAGACGATTCTATGATATGACGATTGATGGGTCGGTCAATTCAATAACGCTGCAAGCAACGGCGACTACCGATAGTGTTATTACCATTCGTAGTGATGGTGTAGCAGAGCAATCGGCTATGGCTACCATCAGTCAGGATGTTCCTCTAAACGCAGAGGGTGTCATCCTGATTACGATAGAAGTGTCTGATGGAAGGACGGCAATCGACTACCTGTTGACCGTTGTCCCATTACCCCCCTGTCTGCCGTATCTATCCGATACTGATGACGACGGTGTATCAGCGGCTATCGATATAGATAAAGATGGTGATGGTCTAATAGAACTGTGTAGCCTAGAGGGATTGGATGCAATACGCCATCAGTTGAACGGCAGTGGCTATCGAGCAACTAGCACCGCACCTCGGATAACAACAGGTTGTCCTGATAATGTCTGTCGTGGCTACGAGTTGGTGCGCAATTTAGATTTTGCCGAGGCTGGCAGTTATGACAGTGAAGACATCAATACGGCATGGACAACGGCGGCAGGGTGGCTACCAATAAGCACATTCAGAGCGGTATTTGACGGCAACAACCATACGATATCTAACTTAATGATAGATAGACCTACTGATAGGATAGGTTTATTTGGTGCGACAGATAGCGGTTTTATAATGACTAATGTGGCTCTGCTAGATGTAGATATCACAGGAAGGACTGATGTGGGCAGTTTAGTCGGCTACAATAAGGAGGGGAGTATAACAAACAGCTATGCGACCGGTGATGTGACTGGGACTGGTAATAATGTAGGCGGTTTAGTCGGCCATAATTTTGGTGGTAGTATTACAAACAGCTATGCGACATGTGCTGTGCGTGGGGATGAAAGGGTAGGCGGTTTAGTCGGCTTCAATGGCAGTATAGGTGGCGGCAATGCGGCTAATATAACGAACAGCTATGCGACCGGTGATGTGAGCGGGCAGGGGGTGCAGGTAGGTGGTTTAGTTGGCTCCCAGTCAGGTGGAATCATTACGAACAGCCATGCGACCGGTGCTGTGCGTGGGTCTTCAGAGGTAGGCGGTTTAGTCGGCACAAGTGATGAGGGTAGTATAACGAACAGCTATGCGGCAGGGGCTGTGGATGGGAATAATAGGGTAGGTGGTTTAGTCGGCTTAAATGGCGGTAGTATAACGAACAGCTATGCGACAGGTATTGTGGAGGGGGGGGCTAATTTTGTAGGCGGTTTAGTCGGCGGCGGTGCAGGTCGTGTAGTAAACAGCTATGCGACTGGTGATGTGACTGGGGATGGCAATGTAGGCGGTTTATTCGGCGGCTCAGGTCTTAGTGCTCCTGCAACGAACAGCTATGCGTCGGGGAATGTCAATGGAGAAAATAGTGGTCTGCCCCTTGAGCAACTGCAGTCGCCTACTGCGGCAACTGGCATATACAGTCAATGGAGCACGGCAAACTGGGATTTCGGTAATGCATTTCAATTGCCGGCACTCAAATATACTAGAGGATCCGATCCTGCCAACCCGGCTTGCGGTGTCGCTGGGCAACCTAGCTGCGATAGTTTATTGCCCAATCAACATCCGATTCCTTTGGATAATCTCACCGTGTTAAACGGTCTATTGATGCCTGAGTTTAATCCGCAGAGATTGATCTACGATGTCGGGGTGGGTAGTCGGGTCACTTCAATAACGGTCGACGCAACGGCTACTACGGATAGTGTTATTATCATTCGTAGTGATGGCATAGGAGAGCAATCGTCCACCGCTACCATCAGTCAGGAGGTTCCTGCAACCGCCGCTGCGCGCACCATGATGACGATAGAAGTGTCTGATGGAAGAGCGCCAACGAACTACACGCTGACCGTAGTGCTGGCAAATAATGATGCGAGTTTAAGTGATTTGGAACTAACGCAAACCGATGGCACACCAATACAACTGGATCAGACTTTTGCGCCGACCACGACGACCTATACCGCGCGTGTCGAGAACCCGATAGCGCAAGTGCGGGTGGTTCCGACGGTGAACCGTCCCAATGCGACCGTTACAGTGGATGGCAATGAAGAGAGCAGTGGTACTCCGAGTAGCGATATTATGCTAACCGAAGGTGGCGTGACCACGATTACGATTGTCGTCACCGCAGAAGACCAAGAGACGACAGAGACTTACACAGTGGCTGTGGCTCGTCCCCCAAGTAGTGATGCGAACTTAAGCGATTTAGTGCTCACGCAAAGCGATGGAACAACGATTATTCCACTGGCTGAGGATTTTGCGACGACCACGACGACCTATACCGCGCGTGTCGACAACACCGTAGCACAACTGCAAGTGATGCCAACCGCGCACCCCAATGCAAATATCACAGTAGGTAGTGAAACAGTAGCGAGTGGTGGTCAGAGTAGTGACATTCCGCTAACTGCAGGGGGAGTTACCACGATTACGGTGGTAGTGACTGCCCAAGACGGCAGGGCAATGCAGCGCTACACGATAGCTGTGAGCCGTCCACTGAGCAGTGATGCGAACTTGAGTGATTTAGTGGTCACGCAAACAGATGGCACACCCATACAACTAGATGAGACTTTTGCGCCGACTACGACGACCTATACTGTGCGTGTCGAGAACACCGTAGCGCAAGTGCAAGTGATGCCAACCGCACACCCCAATGCAAATATCACAGTCGATAGTAGCACGGTGGTCAGCGGTGAGCGTAGTGGAGAGATTGATCTAACCGAAGGCGGCGTGACAACGATTACGATTGTTGTTAATTCACAAGACCGACAGACGACAGAGACTTACACAGTGTTTGTGACCCGTGCGCCGAGTAGTGATGCAAGTTTAAGCGATTTAGTGCTCACACAAGCAGATGGCACAACGATTATTCCACTCGATCAGACTTTTGCACCGACCACGACGACCTATACCGCGCGTGTCGAGAACACGATAGCGCAACTGCAAGTGATATCCACAGCGCACCCGAATGCGACGATTATCATAGCGGGTATTAATACTTTTGTTATCGGTCAGCGTAGTGCAGAGTTTGATCTCATCGAAGGCGAGGTGACAACGATTACGATTATCGTCACCTCACAAGACACAGAGACAGAAGAGGTTTACACAGTGGCTGTGACCCGTTTGCTGAGTAGTGATGCGACCTTGAGTGATTTAGTGCTAACGCAAACAGATGGCACACCCATACAACTAGATGAGACTTTTGCGCCGACCACGACAACCTATACAGTGCGTGTCGAGAACACGATAGCGCAAGTGCAAGTGACACCCACAGTGAATAACCGGAATGCGACTATCCGAGTAGGTGACGATACGGTGGCTAGCGGTGAGCAGAGTAGAGAGATTGATCTAACCGAAGGCGAAGTGACCACGATTACGATTGTCGTCACTGCACAAAACCGACAGACGACAGAGACTTATACAGTGGCTGTGACTCGTCTGCTGAGTAGTGATGCGACCTTGCGTGATTTAGTGCTAACGCAAACAGATGGCACACCCATTGAGCTGGATGAGACTTTTGCGCCGACCACGACGACCTATACAGTGCGTGTCGAGCACGCGATAGCGCAAGTGCGCGTGATACCCACAGTGAACCACCCGAATGCGACTATCCAAGTGGCTAGTGAAACAGTGGCGAGCGGTGGTCAGAGTAGTAACATTCCGCTAACGGCAGGCGAAGTTACCACGATTACGGTTGTCGTCACCGCGCAGAACGGTGAGACGACCAGAACCTATGCAATAGCAGTGATCCGCGCTGCGAGTGGTGATGCGAGCTTGAGTGGTTTGGAACTGGTATATGTGATAAGTGATAGTGAGACAGTCATAGATATATTTGAAGAGTCAACGACGACCTACACAGTATTTGTGCCAAATAGATTAATGCAAGCGAAGGTGAAGCCGACGGCGAGCGAAGGTGCGCTGTCAACGATTACGGTGAGTGCTGAGAACTTTACTACAGCGACCGTAGCGAGTGACTCGGCAACTGCCGAATTTGTGCCGCTAGAGGCAGTCGGTGAGAACACTACGATAACTATAGTGGTGACGGCACCAAATGAAATAGCGCAGATAACTTATCGCATACTTTTGATTCGTGTCGCAGAGGATGCAAGTCCTGATGCGAGCTTAAGTAATTTAGTACTAACGCAAACAGATGGCACAACGATGATTCCACTGGCTGAGGATTTTGCGCCGACCACGACGACCTATACTGCGCGTGTAGCAAACACGGTAGCGCAAGTGCGGGTGATACCCACAGTGAACCACCCTCGTGCGACTATCCGAGTCAATGGCCATACAGTAGCTAGCAGTGCGATCAGTAGAAATATTGATCTAACCGAAGGTGGAGCGACAACGATTACGATTGTTGTTACTGCGGAGGATAGGCTTACGACTGAGACCTACACAGTGAATGTGCGCCGCGCGCCGAGCAGTGATGCGAGCTTGAGTAATTTAGTGCTAACGCAAACCGATGGGACAACGATTATTCCACTGGCTGAGACTTTTGCGTCGACAACGACGACCTATACCGCGCAGGTAGCGAACACGATAGCGCAAGTACGAGTGATACCTACCATGAACCACCCTAATGCGACTATCCGAGTAGGTAGTGAAACAGTAGCGAGTGGTGCGACTAGTGGAGCGATTGAGCTAACCGAAGGTGGAGTCACAACGATTACGATTGTCGTCACTGCGCAAGACCAAGAGACGACAGAGACTTACACAGTGGCTGTGACCCGTGCGCCAAGTAGTGATGCGCGCTTGAGTGATTTGGCGGTGTCGGAAGGAGAATTAACACCACCCTTTAGCAGTAATGAGGTGATTTATAGTGTGTCGGTAGTCAATGCGACAGCAACGATAACCGTGACGCCAACGGCAACTAATGCCAATGCAACTATCACAATCGGTGATGAGACAGTAGTGAGTGGTAGCGCAAGTGGTGCCATTAGCTTAACCGAAGGTGGAGTGACAACGATTACGATTGTGGTCACTGCGCAAGACAGAGAAACGACAGAAACTTACACAGTGGCTGTGACCCGTGCGCCAAGCAGTGATGCGAGCTTAAGTAATTTAGTGCTAACGCAAGTAGATGGAACAACGATTGTTCCACTGGCTGAGGATTTTGCGCCGACAACGACGACCTATACAGTGCGTGTCGAGAACAGAGTAGCGCAAGTGCGAGTGATGCCGACAGCAAATAATGCCAATGCAACTATCACAGTAGATGATGAGACGGTAGACAGTGGCAATGCGAGTGAACCCATTGCATTAGCCGAAGGTGAAGTCACCACGATTACGATAGTCGTGACCGCCCAAGACACCACGACCAATACCTATACGATAGCAGTGAGCCGAGCGCCTAGTGCCGATGCGACCTTAAATGCATTGACGGTATCGGAAGGCAGACTAAGCCCACCCTTTAATAGCACGACAAGAACCTATACGGCATCAGTGGTAAATGATGTTGCGAGTCTAACAGTGACGCCGACGGCAAACAATGCCAATGCAACTATCACAGTAGATGATGAGACCATAGTGAGTGGTAGCGCAAGTAGTGCCATTCGCTTAGCCGAAGGTGAAGTCACCACAATAACGATAGTAGTGACCGCCCAAGACAGCACGACCAATACCTATACGATAGCAGTGACCCGAGCGCCGAGCAGTGATGCGAGCTTGAGTAATTTAGTGCTAACACAAACAGATGGAACAACGATTATTCCACTGGATGAGACTTTTGCGCCGACCACGACGACCTATACAGCGCGTGTCGAGAACACAGTAGCGCAAGTGCGAGTGGTACCAACAGTGACTCACCCTAATGCGACTATCGCAGTAGAGGGTCAGGCAGTAGTGAGTGGTAGCACAAGTAGTGCCGTTGCATTAGCCGAAGGTGAAGTCACCACGGTTACGATAGTGGTGACCGCCCAAGACAGCACGACCAATACCTATACGATAGCCGTATCTCGCGCACCAAGTAGTGATGCGACCTTAAATGCATTGACGGTGTCGTCAGGACAATTAACACCACCCTTTAGGAGTGATGAGGTGATTTATAGTATGCCGGTAGTCAATTCGACACAAACGATAACCGTGACGCCAACGGCAAATAATGCCAATGCAACTATCACGGTAGATGGTCAGGTAGTAGTGAGTGGTAGCGCAAGTAGTGCCATTGCATTAGCCGAAGGTGAAGTCACCACAATAACGATAGTCGTGACCGCACAAGACACCACGATAAATACCTATACGATAGCAGTGCGCCGTGACCCGAGTGCCGATGCAAGTTTGAGTAATTTAATGGTATCGCCAGGAACACTAAGCGAGACCTTTGGTAGCACAACACTGAACTATACGGTATCGGTTGTTAATAACATTGGGGAGCTAACCGTGATGCCGACGGCAACTAATGAGAATGCAACTATCACAGTAGATGATGAGGCAGTAGTGAGTGGTCGCGCAAGTAGTGTCATTCGCTTAGCCGAAGGTGAAGTCACCACGATTACGATTATAGTGACCGCCCAAGACGGGAGAACGAATAGAACCTACTCGATAGTTGTGACCCGTCAAGGAAGTGCAGATGCAACCTTAAGCACATTGACAGTATCGTCAGGCAGACTAAACCCGGCCTTTAATAGCACAACACGGAGCTATACAGTATCGGTTGTTAATGACATTGAGCAGCTCACCGTGATGCCGACCGCGACTAATGAGAATGCAGCTATCACGGTAGATGATGAGACAGTAGTGAGTGGTAGCGCAAGTAGTGCCATTGAATTAGCTGAAGGTGAAGTGACCACGATTGCGATTACGGTGACTGCCCAAGACGGCACGACCAATACCTACACGATAGCAGTGAGCCGTGACCCAAGTGCAGATGCGACTTTGAGTGATTTAGTGGTATCGCCAGGCACATTAAACGAGACCTTTGGTAGCACAACACTGAGCTATACAGTATCGGTTGTTAATGATATTGAGCAGCTAACTGTGACCCCAATGGCAACTAATGAGAATGCAGCTATCACAGTAGATGATGAG